>CAZFZJ010000062.1:2251-2660 GCA_964523665.1 uncultured Candidatus Saccharibacteria bacterium | reverse complement strand
GCTGGCCGCGTTCCTTGCCTGTCGGCTTCCGCTGATCCGGCTGGAGGATCGCCGTGCCCGTGATGGTGACCGTGTCAGCCTTGCCATAGACATTACCGCCGAGATGCGGCTTCGTGCAGCGGTCGAAGCGATCCCCGATGGCTTTGTACTCTTCGACAGCATGGATCGTCTGATCATGTGCAACGACCGATACCCCCATTATCATCATCAAAAAAATAAGTGATTTGATTATATTTTTCATGTCCCCTTTGCATCTCACCGAGATAAGATGCATACTCCTTTCTAGCAAAATTTTTTATATTTATAAATTTATGTTGTTACTTACATCATACTATCACAAGTTAGAGACTGCGTGTAAAAAGAAATTATGAAATTTTACACGCAGTCTCTAACTTGTGATAGTATGATG
>CAZFZJ010000062.1:0-2241 GCA_964523665.1 uncultured Candidatus Saccharibacteria bacterium | reverse complement strand
AAGCAAGCACAATAAAATTAATATCATCACATGTTGAAAAAATAAACCGACTATGCTATAGTGAAAATGTCAATGTAACCCTTTTCAGGATTTTATAATGCAATATCATGCCAAAATCCAATTGACAACCACAACCACCACACCATAAACGGGTGAGGTTGGTCGTGCTTTGCCCGTTGCCGACACATACGGGCAAAGATGAGATGCAGATAATCATCAACATCCCCTTCCGCCCTTGTGTGTGTAAGGGGATGTTTTATTCTGGTTCATCATCATCACAGAGGAGTAACGGATATGTCTGTACCATATGAAGAGACGCAGTTATATAAAATTCGCCATAGTTTGGCGCATATCATGGCAGAGGCGATGTTAGAGCGCTTCCCAGATGCCCAAATTGCCATCGGTCCGCCCATCGAAGACGGCTTTTATTATGACTTTTTGTTGCCACAATCCCCCACCGAAGAGGATCTGAAATGGGTGGAAAAGCGCATGAAGAAAATCATCGCGGGTAATCATGCGTTCATCCGCAAAGAAGTCACGCCAGAAGAAGCCCGCGCCCAATTCGCCAATCAGAAATTCAAACTGGAACTGATAGACGATTTGGTCAATGGACGGGTGAATGAGATGGGCGAAGAAATCGCCGCCCCTGCCAGCACCATCACCTTTTATACGCAGAGCAAATTCACCGATTTATGTCGTGGACCGCATGTGAATAATACCAAAGAAATCAACCCCGATGCGTTTAGCATCACCTTCAAGCCGATTGCAGGGGCATATTGGCGCGGGGATGAAAATCGGGAACAACTCACGCGGATTTATGGCACGGCATGGGAAACGCCCGAAGAGCTGGCGGATTATCTGCATCGGCTCGAAGAGGCGCGTAAACGGGATCATCGCGTGGTCGGTGAACGACTTGGGTTGTTTGTGATCGACCCATTGGTCGGCAAAGGGTTGCCATTATGGAAGCCCAAAGGGGCAATCCTGCGCGATACGCTGGAACGGTGGTTGCGTCAAGTGCAAATCGATAACGGGTATAGCCCCGTTGTCACGCCACATATCGGCAAATTGGATTTGTATAAAACGTCTGGGCATTATCCCTATTATAAAGATAGCCAATATACGCCGATTCAGGTGGATGATGAAGAATTTTTGCTCAAGCCGATGAACTGCCCACATCACTGCATGATTTATAAAAGCGAAATGCGCTCGTATCGAGATTTACCCCTGCGCCTCGCTGAATTTGGCACGGTGTATCGGTATGAGCAAAGTGGCGAATTGCACGGGCTGACGCGAGTACGTGGCTTCACGGTGGATGATGCCCATTTATACGTCACGCCCAGTCAATTGTTGGGCGAGTTCATCAGCGTGGTCAAACTGATTCAATATGTATTCAGTTCGCTCGGATTGACCGATTTCCGCGCCCGTGTCGGCATCCGCGATCCGAAAAGCGAAAAATATGTCGGTGATGACCAATTATGGGAACAAGCCACCAATGCCATCATCCAAGCATGTCAAGAATTGGGATTGCCACACACGGTAGAAGAAGGCGAAGCGGCATTTTATGGTCCTAAGCTCGATTTTATCTTCCGCGATGCGCTCAAACGCGAGTGGCAATTGGGGACGGTACAAGTCGATTATAACCTACCCCAACGGTTTGAATTGGAATATGTGGATGAAAACAACACGCGCCAACGCCCGATCATGATTCATCGTTCGCCATTCGGCAGTATGGAACGCTTCATCGGCATCATCATCGAACATTTCGCGGGCGAATTCCCTGTGTGGCTCGCGCCTGTACAGGTGATGCTCATCCCTGTCGCCGATACGCATAACGACTACGCCTATCAGGTGGTGGCAGAATTGAAAAAATATGGTTTCCGCGCCCAAGTGGATGCGGGCAAGGGACGGATGCAGAAGAAAATCCGCGATGCGCGTGAAGACTACATCCCGTATATGTGCATTGTCGGCGACCGAGATATCGACAATGGCACGGTCAGTGTGCGCCTGCGGACGGATGAGGATTTGGGCGCAATGCCCCTAGCCGATTTCATCGCCCTGCTCAACCGCGTGGTGGCAGAAAAGGCGCTAGAGCTGAAGTAGATGGTAAAATAAGGGTTTCGTGGTGGCTGACATACGCTTGGCTAGTCAGCTACCACATCCTGTGTCATGGCGAACTAAGCCTTTAGTACCTTGATTGCTAGTTGTGCTATTTCGCTCGCCATCGGCTCAAAGCCGATGACT
>CAZFZJ010000061.1:0-2679 GCA_964523665.1 uncultured Candidatus Saccharibacteria bacterium | reverse complement strand
GAAGGTTATATTGGTGGAAAAGCACTCGAGGCAATCTCCCGTAATCCAAAACTTGCGGATAAGATTATACCGAACATGCTTGTTGCAATGGCAGTTACCGAATCTACCGGTATCTATTCATTGGTCATAACACTTATCCTTATTTTCGTTGTCTAGATTATGATTGACGTATCATCGTTAGGATTAGATCTTAATAGTATTATTTTTTATTTAGTAAATTATGGGTTGGTATTTTGGATCATATACCATTTCTTTGGGAAAACAATAAATTCTTTTCTAAAAAACCGACAATTGGCCATTGAAAATAATATTAAAGAATCTGAGCTTATTAAAAAAGAGATGGAAGAGCTAAAAACAAAATATGAGCAAGAACGTGAAATGGCATTGAAAGATTTAGAGAATCGGATTAAAGAGTCTGATTTGGTAATTAGCAAAAAATCAGAGGAGATTAATAAATATTTAGATCAAAGGAAAAAAGATTTATTGCGAAAGGCAGAAGTTGAAATTAAAGACTTAAAGCGCAAAGCTATTTTAGAAGTTAAAGTAGATGTTACGAATTTTATCTCAAATGTAATCATGGATTATCTAAAAAAACATGCCGACAAAAAAGAAGTCGAGTTATCGGTTATTGAATCGTTTGATAAATTCACAAAGAAATATGAATAGCGATCAAATTTACATTCTATTTTCATATGAGCTATTAAAATCGGATCTCGGAGAATCTTCATTTGCTGATTTTTTGAAATCAGAATCTAATAACTGCAAAGAAATTTATTTAAAAAGATCGTCATTGACGGTAAAAGAATTCACAGACTCGTTATACACATCATTTTTGAGTGATATCATTTACCTTAAACTTTTAAATTTCGAAGACAATTATTGGAATAGTCAGTTTTCTCAAAAAATTGAGGTTTGGATTAAATCTTTAGATAGTACTTCTAATTTCGTTAAATTTTATTCTGACTATATTTCAAGACTTAATAAGATCGAAATTTACGAATACATTTCAAGCGAAATTAATTCTTCGTCAGGTACTGATCAGATTTATATTACACTACCACAAAATAATAATAAACTAATGAATGATCTAACACATAAGCTTCGTAAAAAGAATCCAAATATTTCTCCAGTATTTATAATCGATACAGGATTAATCGGAGGTATCAAAATTCAATTCAAAGAATCACTATACGATTATAGTTGGCAAAACCAAATTAAGTCTAAATTACTTTTATAAATATTATGAGCGAAATAAAAGAATTTGTTAAACAAATCGAAGATTTACTTAAAAATACAGGGGACATAGGTGTAGTTAATAATACCGCTATGATTTCATCTTTCGCAGATGGAGTAATTGAGATCGCAAATATATCGGGTCTTAAGATGGGCGAAATTTTAGAAGTCGTAGAAACTAAATCCAAGGCTTTTGTTATGTATATAGATAAGCAAAAAGCCTTAGCCCTCGTGTTGGATGCTAACGCAAAAATTGAACAGGGAATGTATGTGAAATCTACTGGTAAACAAATGATGATTCCTGTATCAGAAAAAATGATCGGGAGAGTACTTGATTCTATGGGAAATCCAATAGATGGAAAATCCGAGATAAATGCAGAAAAATTTAATCCACTAGAGAAAATCGCCCCTGGTGTTATTACTAGAGATAATGTTGATACTCCACTACAAACAGGATTATTGGCAATCGATTCATTAATCCCCATTGGTAGAGGGCAAAGGGAATTAATAATTGGAGATCGACAAACAGGAAAAACTTCTATTGCTATTGATACGATCATAAATCAAAAAGGTAAGGATATGATTTGTATTTATAATTCCATCGCACAAAAGGAATCCAATTTAACTCAGATTTATAATACTTTAGAAAAGTATGGTGCATTAGACTATACAATCATTGTTTCTGAGTCGGCTTCTAAACCAGCAATTCGACAGTTTTTATCTGCGTATTCGGCAACGGCGATTGCTGAATACTTCCTAGATCAAGGGAAAGATGTTTTAGTGGTATACGACGATTTATCAAAACACGCTGTTGCCTATCGTGAAGTTTCGTTACTACTCAGAAGATCACCAGGTAGAGAAGCATATCCAGGTGATATATTTTACATCCATTCTAGGCTTTTAGAACGAGCAATTAAGCTAAACAAAAATTATGGAGGGGGAAGTATTACTGCGTTGCCTATAATAGAAACTCAAGCTGGAGATGTTTCGGCGTATATTCCGACAAATGTTATATCAATTACAGATGGTCAAATCTTTTTAGATGCCGGATTATTTAATAAAGGAATCATTCCAGCACTAAATGTTGGTATTTCTGTTTCTAGAGTTGGAAGTGCGGCACAAACTAAGATAATAAAAAAGCTTGCAGGAACTTTAAAACTTGATCTTGCAACTTATTATGAATTAGAATCTTTCTCTCAATTTAGTAGCGAGCTAGATGATGCGACTTTAAAGATCCTAAATAGAGGTCAGAAAGTTATTAGAAGTTTTATTCAAAATAAAAATTCTCCATACGAACTATGGCAAGAAGTCGTTGTTATGTGGGCTGTTACAAAAGGATTTTTAGACCCTATCGAAAATGAATATGTAGTACAAAAAATCAAAGAATTATTATCAATAGCTTCTGTAAACAAGAAATTAATCTCAGAAATTAACAACAAGAAAGAC
>CAZFZJ010000060.1:1598-2751 GCA_964523665.1 uncultured Candidatus Saccharibacteria bacterium | reverse complement strand
TCCTAAAGAAGACAAGGTCACCGCCGTAGTCGAGCCGGGGGTCGTTGCTCTTGTTGCGGCTCTGCCCGGCGCCCACCGCCATCGAAAGCTGATCGTTGAGCGAGTAGGAAAGCCCAAGCTGAGGAAATGAAGAATCTACGTGGATACCGGAATTGGGGAAGTCCACATTGACCTGATTGACGAAGCCAAACACGGCCAAGCGGTCATTGAAGTTGTAGGACAGTCCGAGACTTGCACCGCGTTCTTCGCTGTTGATATTCGCCGTTTCGTAGTACTTCTTGTTGTTGCCGTAACCCGCAACCGTGACGTTTACGCGCGCCGTATCGTACGAGAATACGCCCTCGGCCTTCGTCAGCTCGTACGCGCCAACACCAGTGATCTCACCTGGGTTGATCAAACGCTCACCGGCGAAATCGTAGAGCCGAGTGTACAACGGATCATAGGCATCCAGCGCCGGGTCCGAAATGTTGTGTGACAGGGCAAGGCGGAACTTGCTCGCGCTGTCACGATCCCCAAACCGGTATCGCAAATAGGCCGCTGGGGCGCTTTTTGAGTCGCCACCTTCCTGGCTGAAGTGGGACGTACCTGCGCCGACCAGCAAGTTGCCGTGCGGCAGATCCCTACGATACTTAACCGTCGCCATACCGATGTTGTATTCGTTGAGATAATCGACGGTAAACGCCACGCGCGTCATCGCCAGATCTAGGCTGACGTCGCTGTAATCATTCAGGAAACGCTTGAGCACGGCGGACCCGCTCACGCGGTTGTTGTCGGTGTCGGTCTCCGAGTAATAGACGTTGCCCACACGCAACTTGAAAACAGACTCCCAAGGACCCCGCGACAGAATGAAATCTGGCCCGGTCGCTATGTAGTTGAAGTTCTGCAGGTTGCCGGAGGTCGAGGGCTGAAGCACATCGATGCGCTGGGAGTAAGCAAAATCCTCGAGGGCCCACAGGAAGCGGCCTGGGGAGATGATCCAGTCGATGAAGCCGTCGATACTGTACAGGTTCTGGCTGTCGAACGTCTCGTCGGTCCAACGCTCATGCGTGACTTTGGCGTTGACCGAGGCGTTCATGGTTGAACTTTCCTCGTTGAAATACACCCCTGCATAGGGTTTGATTGCGCTGTCCTTCACTTCGTTCGTGGATGAGCG
>CAZFZJ010000060.1:0-1578 GCA_964523665.1 uncultured Candidatus Saccharibacteria bacterium | reverse complement strand
TCAGACTCGATCCCGAACAGCGGAACGAACTCAGCCGCACCCGCGCTCGCCACAAGACAGGGCGTCAGGAACAACGCCCGCCGGATCTGATGCTTCATAGACCTCATCCCGTTACCTATTTCGCGAGTTTTCCAAGCAGACCGCCCACTCGTGGCATGCCCACCATTAGCGTTCCCAGAATCTTGGTCGCGTCCAGGCGATTCAGTCCGTTCGATATCACCGGTTCCGTCACTTTTCCGTAAGGCACGCAGACGCTGATGGCGTCAGCGTACTCATTGAGCAATTCAACATCGGGGACGCTGTCCCCCGGAGGGGCATCGATGACGGTAATGCGCTCGCGCGGATACCGGCGCGTCACATCCTTGATGAGCATCCGCAGCCGGGTCGAACGCAGGTACTCGTGCCCCAAAAAATTGTGGGTTCCAAACGGTATGATCCGCATCCGCGGGATACCCGTCGGCAACAATACTTCCTTGACCTGCGTGGTCTCGTTGTAGATGAAATCCGAAAGACCGGGCTTCATCTCTTTCGAACCCGTGAGTCGTGATCCCGTCTCGTGCGCCTCAATCAACAATGAGGTCCGACTCTCGTCCGTTGACAGCGTTGCAGCCAGGCTCCTCGCGAAATAGGTCGGCTCGGGGGACTCGCCCACGGAGGTCACCAGTACCGTCGAGCCGAGCCCGTTGTTCTTGAGGACGATCTTGTTTCGAACGTTCTGGAGTGCCGCATGCGCCTCGCGGTTGTCGTCACCCTGATGCACGATGCGGTGTTCAACCAATTCCTCTTTGCTGAAGAGGAAGGGTTGATTCATCCGCTTGATCTGCTCTTTGGACTCCAGCCCTCGCGCGATGACGCCGTCCTCGTACTCGAAGCGGCGTTGGCGGGTCGTGTTGTCGTAACGCAGATCAGACACCACGCCTTCGTGGCTTTGTCCTATGATCTTTTCAAGCGCTCTGCCGATGTTCGAATTTGCCATCTCTGTTCCTCAGTTCGTCTGCATCAGCTTGAGATAGCCGATCACGACAATGCTCGACAGGGTCATGAACAGCACCATGTATATGGCGAGCGCGTCCTTGCGCATACGCGTGCCGTCATCTTGGTTGATTATTTGCGGGATTGCACCCAGGACCGGCAGCTTGAGTCGTGACTGAAGCAGCTCCGCCGACTTGACGTTCTTCTCCATAAGCTGGGTCAGGTAGATGATTCCGGCAGGTACTGCTAGGCCCGCTAGCGCACCCAGGATCAGGAAGTGCACGAACAACAAGCCCGTTGGTGTCCTGGGCAGGAATGCAGGCTCATAGATTTTTATATCAAGTCCGCGGTGCTGGACATCCATCTCCTTGGACACGCGTGCCGACTCCCGTCGTTTCAGAAGATCCTCATACAGCTTTTTGTTTACCTCGTAGTCGCGGGTGAGCTCAGCGAGTTGTGCGTCCCCGGTGTGGACGAACTCCCCTTTCTGGCGCTCCTGCTGGATATTCTTGCGGAGCTCTGCCACGCGAACCCCTAACGTCGCGACACGGTTTTGTTGTTCGGAGAGTTGCGGCTGCAGATCTGGGTAGATCTTGTTGGACGTCA
>CAZFZJ010000059.1:500-2764 GCA_964523665.1 uncultured Candidatus Saccharibacteria bacterium | reverse complement strand
GCGTATTGCCGATTGATATTGGCGTGGTGGCTTATCATGGCGACAATACCACCGTGCATCGCACATGGCGTGTAGACACGGGTGCTGACGCACTCCAACCGTTTGTCAATTTACACGTCAAACAAGCCGCACGCGGTCGGTTACGTTTTGAAATTCGGGATGATGCTGGACAGATGGTGTTCTTTTATGAGCGCGATTATTCGCTCACATCGGGCGAAAATCTGATTATGCCCCCCGCCCGAATGCCCATTGACCAGTCATCGGCAAAGTTGGGCAGTTGGACATTGCGCGTATTGGGGGATAACCTACCACTAGCGGAACATCATTTTCAATGGCAAACGGGCGAAAAAACCAAATTAGAGGCGGTTGGTGCAGACGGTGAAATTAGCGATGAAATGCGTGCCATGCTCGCTCGCACCCGCCTAGAGCGCATGAGCCTCGATGAACTGCTCGGTGATGATGCAGATGACTCAACGATGCAGAGGCGAAATTAGCACAAAAAAGTCCTAACGTGTCTGTATAAAATTCACCACTGCCACATTTTGGTCACATGCCTCGCGGGTGAAAATC
This sequence comes from uncultured Candidatus Saccharibacteria bacterium, assembly GCA_964523665.1. Taxonomy (GTDB): domain Bacteria; phylum Patescibacteriota; class WWE3; order 2-01-FULL-39-13; family 2-01-FULL-39-13; genus CAZFZJ01. The sequence continues at coordinate 2,194 of CAZFZJ010000059.1, read as the reverse complement.
TGGAACGGTTCAGATACGGCATTATTGGCGCTATCGAATAGCTGGATGCGATAACTGCGATTGCGCGGTGTACTGCCGAGCGCCAATTCAAATCCACCCACCCCAAAATTCAGCGATGACCCACTGGTCACGACCACATTGAGCCGTGTCGGTTCTTCAATATCGATAAGCTGAATAGCATGACCGTTGAGCGGTTGCCCTGTTCGATCGGTGACTGTCCCACCAATGCTTGACCAGTTGCACCCGCGCCCGTTGGAATTGGGCGTATATAACACACCCGCTTCGCTGATGGTGAACGGCTTATCGCCTGTTGGTGTGGTCATGGGTTGCACAACAGCAGGTTGGGCATTTTGTGGATTGATGATGCTGTTTGCTGGTGTATTGATAGCCATCGGCGCATTTTCTGCTTGGGCGGTGGCAGTTTGGTCGGCGAAATAAATGGCGAGCGCCGTCATATCGGGTGTCCATGTCACTTCGATGAATGTTGTCGCAGGGGGCAATGGATTGAGTGGCGACCACGGATCGCGCCATATGGTCACGAATACCACCATCAAGCTGATCGTCCCGATCATGAAGCCGATTGCGATCAGGTCATGATACCACTTGCCATAACGTCGCCTCCGTTTTTGTGTGGGCATAGGTGTAGATATGGGTTGTGGTGGTGGAACGGGTGGATTGGGAGCATCGACAATCGGTGCAAATGATAACGGCGGATACCGCTCCGATGTATCGATAGGTGGTTTTGGTATCGGTGGTGGTGATGATACGATGGGCGGTTTTTCATTGATTGTCGTATCCGATGCGAATACCGCCTCTGCTAATTCGGCTAATTCGGGCAAATCGGCATCAAAATCCAACGATAACGGCTCGGTTGGTAATTCTGGCATCGATAGTTGTGTATCGTCTATCAAGCCGTCCGTTGGACGGGTATCCCCACCCGCCTCGCTGTCTGTTTCAAAAGGAAAGAGCGAGGCGGGTTTATCGAGTGATTGTTTGCGGTCTTTGCGCCCCACACGGCGGATATTGCCAGTGGGGTTTTCATCATCGCGGTTGCCCATGTGCGTTAACGGTCTCTGGTTTGAATAAAACGGACGACAGCACGATTTTTGGTGCAATCACCAGGGAAGGTCACACGCACATTATCCGAAATGGGTGTGCCACCGAGCGATTCCACACGCACCAGATATGTGCGCGTATTCAACACATTGGCGACTGGCACTTCCCAACCCGAAATTTCGCCGAAAGTGGTATTCGACCCCGTGACCACAAGACTTTCAAAATCGCCATTTTCGGTGAACACCCGAATATTATATTGTTGGGTGACGGGTTGACTATCTTGTCGTAAAACACTGCCACTGATGCCTGTCCATGAACATCCTGCAGAATTGGCGTTGGGGAGAAATTCAATTTCATTCCGCAACGCGAATAAAAATGGCGATAAGGTTGGTGGCAGGGTCGGTGTTGGACCCGTAGGAGTCGGTGATGGCGATGGTGTTGGGCTGACCGATGGTGTTGGTGTGGCGCTTGGGGTATCTGTTGGACCGGGCGTGTTGGTGATGGTCGGTGTTTGCGAGGGGGTATCGGTAGCCGTTGGGGTGAATGTGGCGGTCGGTGTGAAGGTGGCTGTGCCGACAATTTGTAGGGCGGCTCTATCACCCGAAAAACGGGTTGTTGTCGGTGAGGATTGTATCCAT
>CAZFZJ010000059.1:229-479 GCA_964523665.1 uncultured Candidatus Saccharibacteria bacterium | reverse complement strand
AGTCCGACTGCCATTGACGGTCACGCCGATAATTTCTAGCACCGTCCCCTGCTCGAATTCGCCCACAGTATCCGATAAGGTATCGGGCAATTTATAAACGAATACACGTCCTGCGGTTTCCGCAACAGGTGTAGCAGGGGTGAAGGTCGGGGTGATGGTGGGTGTTTCGGTGTCGGTGGGCAGAATAATCGGCGTGGGCAACGATGCCACATCCAACACTTCGACAGGCGCAGGGCGCAACAGGAGGATG
>CAZFZJ010000059.1:0-208 GCA_964523665.1 uncultured Candidatus Saccharibacteria bacterium | reverse complement strand
GACCACCGTGCCGATGGTGAGCAGTAAGAAGAGCGAACTCAGAAAATTAGAAATCCCAGCATTATTGCTCGATTTTGTCATACCAATCCTATCCCGTTATTAGGCGCACAGCGACAAATGCGCCCCATCCCAGTGATAATAATAAAAACACGATGCTCAACGCATTATAGAGGCGAGCTGGTGAGTTTGTCATGATGAATATTTCCCT
>CAZFZJ010000058.1:2418-2789 GCA_964523665.1 uncultured Candidatus Saccharibacteria bacterium | reverse complement strand
CAGCCGCGAACAATACGGACGCTACGGGGGAAGTGCTGGGCGAGATGATGGAGTGGCTCTGCCAGCGTGGGCGGGCAATGCGTCCCGCAGATTATCAGCACATGTTGGGTGCGGGTGATGCGCTCACGCAGTTGGTGGATGGTGCCGTCATCGGCTTTGGGCATGGGGTGATGATGTGTTATATAAGGAAGCGATTCGCCACGCGCCAACGCCCCTGTGGGGATGGTCGTGATGTCCTGTGGGACGGGTATCGGCTCTAATGGTTTGCGGAAAGGCATGTTGATATGCACCACGCCTTTGCGGATGCCCATCGTGGTGGCTATGGCGCGGTTGGCGATGCTCCGCACATAACGGATGGTGAGCGCCGATGG
>CAZFZJ010000058.1:0-2366 GCA_964523665.1 uncultured Candidatus Saccharibacteria bacterium | reverse complement strand
GGATTGGCACCACGAGCGCGCAATTCGGGCGGGCGATCGGCGCTGATGACCAGTAGGGGGATGCCGCTCTGTGTGGCTTCTATCACCGCAGGGAAAAAATTGGCGACCGCCGTCCCCGATGTGCAGACCACCGCGCTCGGCGTGCCTGTCGCCAGCCCGATGCCGAGCGCGAAAAAGGCGGCGCTCCGTTCATCTAAATGCGAATACACGGTGATAGCGGGATGCTTGGCGAATGCCATCACCAGAGGGGTGTTGCGCGATCCTGGCGCGAGGCATACCGTCTTCAGCCCCGCACGGGCGAGTTCATCCACCATTATATCGGCGTAGAGGGTGTTGCGATTAGCCATGATGTATCTCCAACGCGCCCATCATCGGGCGGAATTTGAGCGCCGTCTCATCCCATTCTTGGCGCGGGTCGCTTTGAGCAACGATGCCCGCCCCCGCATACAACCATGCGCGGTCATGTTGTGTCACCGCCGAGCGAATCGCCACCGCGAATTGCCCATTCAACGCGCCGTCTATCCAACCGATGGGGGCGGCAAACCATCCTCGTGGCACAGGTTCTAATTCGCCGATGAGGCGCATCGCCACATCTTGCGGGTCGCCACCCCATGCAGGTGTGGGATGTACGGCTTCGATGATCGGCAAAATGCCGATTGTTCGCCTCAGCGTGGCGGTTATCGGTGTGTGCAAATGTTGGATGTTGCTCAGGGGCATCACACCCGTCTCGGCGATAGTCAGCACATCCGTCAATGGGCGCAACCGTTCTGCAATTTTATCCACCACCACTTGATGCTCATAACGGTCTTTTTGGCTATGCAATAATTCATCAGCCAATTTTTTTTTTTTTTTGGGTGTATTCCCCCGTCTGATGCTGCCCGCCAGCGCCATCGTCTGAATGGATAATCCATCGACATGCGCCAATAATTCGGGTGTCGCGCCATAAAAGGCATGATTGGGACGTGGCTCGAATAAAAAGCGTATTGTTTGGGGATAGTGTTGTGCCAAAAAGTCGAGTGCGCGGTCAACGTGGATTGGCGCGTCAAAATTCGCCTCGCATACCCGTGATAGCACCACTTTGTTCAGCTCGCCCGCCTGCATTTTGCCGATGGCGTGGCGCAGATTGGCTTCCCATGCCTCATACGACAGGGGATAGCGCACATCGGTGACGCGGGGCATATCGATGTGCGGGGCGGATGATGTGGATAAAGTGGCGATTTTCGCCCGTAGCGCCACATCCAATTCGGTCATCAATTGGCGCGGGGCTTCATCGTCATGGATGTGCGTGTTGATGGTCAACCAGCAATCATCGCCCATTTTGAGTAGTTGATAATGGGGCAAAATGAATTGCGCGGGCAAAAAATCTGCCCACGCTTCATCGGGGATGAAATCTGTCCGAAATGAAAACCCGCCGAACAAGCGTGGTTTGGCGAATGGCGGGGCAATCCCCGCGCCACTGGCGAACACCGCATTGCTGAATAAATCACGCGCTTGGCTGTCGATCTGGGCGACTCGGTCTTGATGCGCCGCCACTACCACCGCCACACCACATCCCGCCAAGGCGATGTCGTCATGACCGCTCTCCCAATAAAAGCGGGGCGAGCCGCGATGATGCGCCAAAAATTGGCGTGGCGAGATATTCGGGCAGGGCAGGGCATAACTAATCAAGCGCCCATATTGCTCGTGCAAGGTCACGGCGGGTGTTTCGTCCCACGTTTGGTCGAGGTGATCAGGCAACATATCCCACACTCCGTAATAACATCGGCAACAGGGCGCTCATGATGCGGTCGGGCTTGGGGTCGTTGGTATACACCCACTGGATGACCACGTTGTAAATCGCGCCCATCCACGCATGGGCGATGACGGGCGTGTCGGCGGGGGCGATCTCGCCCAAGGCGATGGCTTCATCCAAATAGGTCTGGATGAGGCGGGCGAAGCGCTCATTGATTTCGAGGCGTTTTTTCTCGAACACATTGCCCAACCCCACCGCCTGCACCAACAACAACTTGGCGGGACGGCGATATTTGCCAAAGGTCTGCAACACACTCTCGAGGGCGGCTTGCACACGCCTCATGCCGACCGCCTCTTTCTGGATGGCTTCGGTGACGCGCCGTTCTAATAAATCGGCGAATTGGTCGACCAGCGCGAGGAATAATTTCTCTTTATTAGGAAAATAAAAATAAATCGAGCCTTTCGATGTGCGACTTTCTTGGACAATTTCATCCAAACGGGTATCGTGATACCCCTTGTTGCTAAAAATATCCAACGCCGCATCGAGGATGCGCTCGCGGGTGCTTTCGGATGTGGATTGTTGCTCATCAGACATAACCGACCACCTCGTATCACTAGACTGACTAGTCAGTATC
>CAZFZJ010000057.1:2543-2846 GCA_964523665.1 uncultured Candidatus Saccharibacteria bacterium | reverse complement strand
GGCATCACCGACGGCGAACTGCTCAAAGGCGTGCGCTACTTCGGCACCAGCGCCAGCACCGACTCCCTCGTCGTGCGCGGAATGACCGGCACTGTGCGCCAGATCATCGCCACTCACAAAATGGACAAATTGCGGCAGTTGAGCGCTGTGAAATATTAGGCTGTATCCGGCTTTCTTTACCGTACAAATTTTGTGCAAGGTTCATCTTCAACGCGGATGTCACGGATTTAGCGGATTTCGCTGATGTTTTTTTTCAAAAAAGAAATCCGCGCCATCCGCCTAATCAGCGCAATCCGCGTTGAG
>CAZFZJ010000057.1:0-2519 GCA_964523665.1 uncultured Candidatus Saccharibacteria bacterium | reverse complement strand
CGGTAGCAAAATCCGGCTTATAACTCGTTGTTCCACGAAGTTCACGAAGAAACACGAATCATCTTTTTCTTTTCGTGAAAATTCATTCGTGTGCTTTGTGGATATTTTTTGTGTATTGAGACGTACAGGCAGGCTTGGTTATCTGTTTCCTGACCCAATCGGGATTGTACGCATCTTATCCGCATCCGCATTCCCTGCTCATATCCGTCTGCTGCCATTTGTGGTTAAATTGCATCAACCAAGCCGCTGATCGCTTGATTACTTCTTCACGGATTACTTTTCCCAAGGACCATGCTCATCCATTCCTCCTCCCAACTGCTTACCCTTGCCGGCGGACCCCAGCGTGGACGCGCGCTCGGCACGCTCGGCATCATCGAAGACGGCGCCGTCGTGGTGCGTGATGAAAAAATTGTGGCGGTAGGCACCACTGCCGAACTCCGCGCATCCTACCCCAACGAACCCACCCTCGACGCCAACCGTTGCGTCCTCATGCCTGGCTTCGTGGACCCGCATACTCACGTCATCTGGGGCGGTGACCGCGCAGACGAATTCGAGAAGAAGATGGCAGGCAAGCCCTATCTGGAGATTCTGGCTGAAGGCGGCGGAATCCTTTCCACGGTCCGTGCGACGCGCACCGCCTCCATCGAGTCGCTCATCGCCCAAACCCGTCCGCGTCTCCTGCGCATGTTTTCTCACGGCACCACCACCGTCGAAGTCAAAACAGGCTACGGACTGCAAACCGCCACCGAACTGCGCCTGCTCAAAGCCCTGCTCACCCTCGACGACGAAACCCCGCTCGACCTTGCCTTCACCTTCCTCGGCGCGCACGCCATCGCGCCCGAATACCGCGACGACCCGCAAGGTTACACCGACCTCGTCTGCGAGACGATGCTGCCTCTCCTCAAAGAATGGTGGGAGACTCACGCCCCGCGCCTGCCTCTGCCCTTTGTGGATGTCTTTTGCGAGAACAAAGCCTTCACCCTCGAACAATCGCGTCAAATTCTGACCCAAGCCCGCTCGCTGGGATTCCCGCTCAAAATCCACGCTGACGAATTTGACAACCTCGGCGGCGCCTCGCTGGCGGTGGAATTGGGCGCCGCCTCCGCCGACCATCTGGTGAAGACCTCCGATGCCGACATCGCCGCGCTGGGCAAATCGGACACTGTGGCGGTTGCCCTGCCCTGCACGCCCTTTGGACTCGCCGAGTGCGACTACACCCCCGCGCACAAACTCATCGAAGCCGGCGCCATCCTTGCCCTCGCCACCGACTGCAACCCCGGCACCTCGTGGAACGAATCCATGCAGATGGCAATTGCGCTGGCTTGCCGCTACATGAAACTGACTCCCGCCCAGGCGATTGCCGCCGCCACCATCAATGCCGCCCACGCCATCCGCCGCGCCGATACCATCGGTTCCATCGAACCCGGCAAACAGGCAGATATGCTCATCCTTTCCGTGCCGGATTACCGTCACCTCGGTTACCGCTATGGGACAAACCTTGTCAAGCAGGTCATCAAGCGTGGGCAGGTCTATTCGGTGGATGTGGGCTATTACCGCACGGCATAGTCTTGAACCACGAAGGCGCGAAGGACGCAAAGATTCTTTGGGAGAAAGAAGCAATGGTGGACATCGAGGCAATTGCCGCGGATGTTGTTGATTGTGCAATCAAGGTTCATAAGGCTTTAGGACCCGGATTACTGGAATCGGCTTATCAGCATTGTCACGTTTACGAATTGAGAAAACGCGGTTGGGATGTGGAGACTGAGGTGAAACTTCCCCTAATCTATGAAGACCAGAAAATTGATGTTGGTTATAAGATTGATGTTTTTATCAACCGATTGGTTATCGTGGAAAACAAGACGGTCGAATCAATTCTCCCAGTCCATGAAGCACAATTATTGACCTATATGAAACTCACTGAATGCCAGATTGGGTTTCTTCTCAACTGGTATGTGCCTTTGATGAAACATGATGTAAAGCGGTTTGTTCTAAACCTGCCCGGGCAGGTTTACCCCAAAAGGTCTTCTCTTCTCTAATTTTAAAATCCTTCGTGTTCTTTGCGCCTTTGCGGTAAAAAAACATTCAGGAGATATACATGCAAATTGACATCATCGGCGTACCCATTGACCTCGGCGCAGACCGCCGCGGCGTGGACATGGGTCCCAGCGCCATTCGTTATGCCCACCTTCACCAGAAGCTGGAAGACCTCGGCTACGCCATCGAAGACAAGGGCAACATCGAAGTGCCCCTCCAGGAAATGTGCCGCATCACCGACCCCAAACTCAAATACATTGACTGCATCATCCCCATGGGGCGGCGCGTGGCGGGCGCGGTGGCGACCTCCATTCAGGCTGGACATTTCCCGCTGGTGCTGGGCGGCGACCACAGCCTCTCGGTCGGTTCCATTCGCGGCGCGGCGAAACATCGTAAACTCGGCGTCATTTGGGTGGATGCTCACGCCGACTTCAACACACACGAAACCACCCCCTCCGGCAACATTCACGGCATGCCCCTCGCCG
>CAZFZJ010000056.1:0-2892 GCA_964523665.1 uncultured Candidatus Saccharibacteria bacterium | reverse complement strand
CAATATGAACTTGAAGCGACGTACCGGTGTTTGGAGGACACCAGACGCCGGATGGCGGAACTGCGAAAAGAAGTCTTCCAAACGCGCCACAGACTTGATTCCCTCCGCAAGTTTCCTGAGGATTGGCGAACCCGCCTGACATTGCCTGATAGGGAAGCACCAAGCTGTCCCGTTCCTCCCGGCATTCCTCATCCGCCCCGCCCTCCTGCTGATAGGCAGCTTTTGCCTGAATCCACAAAAAGCATTCAGGACACGCTCTGCTGGGCCGAGTATAGCATGGCTTACGCGGAGCAGGAAAGCTGGCTGGCCGAGGACCGTTGGAACAACAGCCTATGGCGGTCGGACGATGGCTTGGCCGAGATGCAACAGGCACTCGAGTCGCATCCGAAAGCTGTCTTTCTGGACTTCTTTGACACCCTTGTATTCCGCCTCTGCGCTCAACCGATAGATGCCTTCATCGAGATGGGTCGTCGACTTAAGAAGCTGTGCCTGTTGGCTGCACACGTCGATACTGCCCAGTTCGCCGTGCTTCGTCGGATCGCCGAAACTTCGGCACGAGCCAGCGTCTTGCTGGAGCGCGGAACCGCCGAGGTCCATTTACATGAGATACACGCACAAATGAACAAGGTTGTCTCCGACATTTCAGCAATGGCGGCGGTGGAGCTCCAGGTCGAACGGGAGTGGTGCTGCATCAACCCGTCCATGGCGAGTCTTGTGCACGATCTCACCAAGGCCGGAACACCTGTCATAATAGTCTCGGACACCTACCTCTCTGCGGAACATCTGGCTTCGATTCTGTCGTACAACGGCTTGAATCCTGCCCGCTTTGCGGCGATTTACACTTCGTGCGACCATGGCTGCTCCAAATCCGAGGGGCGACTCTTTAAGTTCGTTCTCGAAAGAATGAATTTACATCCCGCAATGGTTCTTCACGTGGGCGACAACGAATACGCTGATGTGAACGGCGCCGCCGCAGCTGGGATTAAGGCCATCCATTATAAGTTGTGTTCTCCTGCTCAGCGGACGGTCTTGACGCGCGAAGAGGCGATCCAGAGTGAAGCACGCCGCGAGAGCAGCCTTCAGTCCCTGCGGACTCTCGCCCAACGACTATGTCTTAGGCTGCCCGAACACGAACGGGCCGACTTTAAAGACGGAGCATTCCTTTTCGGGCCCGTGTTGGCGCGCTACGCGGACTGGTGCGTCGAGCAGTTCAGAACGTTGAAGGTAAAGCGAATCATTGCGCTGATGCGCGAAGGCACTTTGCTGGCAACCCTCCTTCGCCGCGCTGCCTGTGCGGTTGGCGTTGAGTTGGACGTTGTTCCCGCCTTTGTCTCTCGCAGTTCAACCAATTTGGCTTCGCTGGGAACAGCCAGCCTTGAGCGGCTTCGCCCACTGGCGATGAAGCGTAATCGGGTAACGGTCTCGGAATTGCTTGCATGCTTTGAAGTGAGCCCTCAGGACGCCAACCTGTCGAAGCGGGCGGCCGACGAACTGATCAAAACCGATGAACAGTTCGAAGAGTTGCTCCAGCGGCTCTCACGTCCTCCGCTCCGCGGCCTTATTGAAGCGAAGAGCGCCCAGCGACGGGCTGCTTTGGTTGGTTACCTGCATACGCTCATCGGTTTTCAATCAAGACTTGGCCTGATGGATTTGGGATACGGTTGTACAATACAGAGAAATCTTGTGGAGGTCCTGAGACTGGAGGGTTTGGAGATCACCATCCATGGCCGCTATCTGGCTACCAACGAACGTGCAGCGCCAGCCATTCTTAATGGCATAGACGCACGCGGGTTTCTAGACCACTTGGGCGTGCGGCCAGAACAACTGAACTGTTTAATCAATCATCCTGAGGTCTTGGAGCAGGTAGTCAGCGATTGTTTGGGATCGACAGAACGCCATGAAGCAGACCATCAGGGATCGTTCCGACCCGTGTTTGGCGTCTACCGATGTTCACCCGAAGAGCAACGAAGAAAACGGCTGGTGCAGGAGGGAATTCTCCAATTCCAGCGTCAGTGGCTGACCATGCTTCTCCAGAAAAAGTACCGTTGTATTGAGGGACAGTTGCCTCCTTCCTTTTTTCACGGGATAGATCTAAGCCTGCCTGCCATTATTCAAAGGTTGTTCGCCTTCCCGCTAACCGAAGAAGCCCTGCGCCTAGGCAGTTACCACCATGATGATAACAATGGCGTTGACTCCTGGAACTCCATATGTGATGAGAAAGAGCGTGCGGCATTCCGCGCAGGCGGGTTGGAGGCGTTGGCTAAAATGCGCGCGTATTGGCCACACGGCATTGTTGCGATTGAGCGCCCAGACATCTTTGAACTCTTCTTCAAGATGCGTGAAGCGGTAAATCGTCTCTAGCCTGTGTCCGCAGCCCTGATCTGAGTCTGGTGCGACACGGATCTTTATGCGATACCATAGAAAAACGCTGGACCGGCTGGGGCGGCCACCATCGGAGATGGATGTTGGCGATGTTCCGTGTCCTTTTGGCTTGCTTTCTCCCTGATAAATATTCCGCGCCAGGATGTATAATCCTCCGCTGTATCGGGTAAGACTTGGAGCGCATGTTCATGGCCACGCTCTTCGGTGGGTTTTTCGCCGGCAAGACGGTTCTTGTCACCGGGCATACCGGATTCAAGGGCTCATGGCTTTCCATCTGGTTGAAGGAACTGGGTGCGAAAGTGGTCGGCTACGCCTTGGATCAGGGTGGAGCGAAAGATAACTTCGTGCTGGCTGGCCTGAAGGATTGCATGGTCGATCTGCGTGGCGACGTGCGGGATTTCCTGAAATTGGCCTCGGCGATGGAAGCGCACGAACCGGATGTCGTCTTTCACCTTGCGTAACCGTTCACGGCCCCGAAGGCACGAGTGAAGGATGAGGAAGACCGGAGAA
>CAZFZJ010000055.1:0-2935 GCA_964523665.1 uncultured Candidatus Saccharibacteria bacterium | reverse complement strand
CTTCTGAATACGCACGATTCGTCCTTCACCGCTGCCCGTCTGGATGCGAAGAAGATATACGTTGCCCTCCTGATCCTCACAGGCGGCGGCAAGAATCTCGCCCGATGAGGCAGTCAGAGTTTTTTCGGATTGGAAGAGCAATTCGTGATCGAGAAGCACAAGTTGAATTTTTCCGGACGCCTTATCCTGATAGACGATGCGCGGCCCCTCCGTAGCATTCGCGCCATTCCGACCAAGGAAGAAGAACTGCCTGCCCGTTCCGTAAATATTCTCATGGGTGGCCGGGCCCGAGCTGTAATCCTTTATCGTATCAAAGGGTCGACCCGAGACGCGAATCCGTCGCTTCTCCACAGAACCGACAGGTGTTTCGACTAACAGCGCGCCCTCCGTGAAATCGTTTAACCGATGATAAGCCTTAATCGGCTTCGTCGCAAGCACATAGACCATGCGTCCCGAAAGAACGCTGAGATCGGCGTCGGGTAGCCGAATAAACTCACCGGAAGTCAGCTCTCCTTTTTTCAGCATACCGATCTGACGCAGCATGCCTCTGTCAAATGTGTAGATATAATAGTCGGATGGCTGCTCCACTTTATAGAAGAGATAATGGTGGCTGGCCAGGAATTTCTGTGCCTTATCGGTCGGACCATCAACCTGGACGGCTTCGTACGACACGCCATCCGTTCCGCTCAGCTTACCGATCGTGAAGTGAAAGTTACGATGATTGTAACGTCCATCGGTATAGCAGGCATTCTGATAGAAAACCGCGGCCGCCGTGAAGTTTCCGATCACATCATCGGCCGGAAAGCTGCCGTTACAGGAAGAGGCGGCGCCCTTCTCCGTGCTTTTTTTTTTTTTTTTCCTGCTCTCACCGGCTTCAAAGCGATACGATACGACAGGCTGCAATCCGGCATCGACAGTTGTGCGCGCCGAACCCGAAGTAAGTGGCAGAAAGAGGATGCTCAAGAAAGTAACAGTGATCGTCTGAAATGTCTTCATCACAAATCAGACGATCCAGCGTTGGTCAGGTTCACGCAAGCGTAAAAGGGACGCAATATCAGGAAACAACAAACGGGCGTCCCCTGTTTTCGCGATCAGATCAAAATCCTTCCAATATTCAGAGCCGCTCCCCAAACCGGCTCTTCAAGGTTGACCTTGCGGCGCGAAATTTTCGCCAGCAAATTGAGCAAAGGCGTTGAAGAAATAGCAGCCGAGCTACCATTTCTCGTTGCCTCTCAAAACCCATGGAGAGGTTTTGAGCGTACTCTTATGGAGAGGTTTTGAGCGTGCTCTTATTGAATAAACGGAAGACTTAGAATCTCTTCAAGGACATAGAAGTAGTTACGATCCGTGCCGAACATGATACGTCCTCGCGAGATGATGGGCGAGTTGAGTACGGCGCCGTCCGTTTCCATCTGCCAGAGCACGTCACCGTTTCGAGCAGAGAGACAGAGCAGCATTGGCTCTGATCCGAAAAGGCCCATGTCGGTGGCCGTCTTCACGCCCTGAAGGCCCACATAAATGCGATCGCCGGCGATGGTCGGAGCGCTGGAGAACGGATAGTCGAACTGCTTCTCCCATTCTATGGCCCCCGTTTTACGGTTAAAGGCGCGCAGCTTCGTATCGCCGCTCGTATAGATGACATACTCCTTCCAGAGAGACGGAGCCATGTAATCGAGAAGCTGTACGTGATCGAGAAAGACCGTGTATTCGTCGGGTTCGACGCGACTGCCGATGTCAAAGATATCGCTCATGCGCCAGACCTCCTGCCCCGTTCGCCGATCGAGCGCATAGTAGTTCAGCTCCACCTCATACCCTTTAAAGAAGCTCGATGCAAAATATACGCGATCGTCGTCAATGGCGGGAAACGAATACCAGAGCGAGTACGGCGCGTCGATAGGAACGGTCCAGAGGAAGTTACGTCCTTCAATATCATAGGCGCCAAAGCTGCGACCGAGCGGAGCCCAGTAGATGATGCCGTCATAGACCTGAAACGTATGATGCGACCAGACGGGATTCGGAAGCTGATGCACGGGCTGACCGTTCAGATCAAGAAAGTATGTCGCTCCCGTATCGCTTGTGAAGATGATCAGATCCCTGTAACGCAGAACGAGGGACTGTACCGTCTGCCCCGTGTAGAAATTCCATTTCTCCTGCCCGTCCTCGCGCGAGACCGCATACACGCGGCCGTCGTTCGATCCGAAATAGACGTTCTCATCGTCGGCATAGGGGACGGAATTCACCGCTCCTTTCGTCTTGAAGAACCATTTCATGTATCCGGTATCAACATCGAGTGCATAGAAGTTGCCGTCGGGCGAACCGAAATAGATGACGTTGTCGATGACCAGAGGCGGATTAAACGCTCTCGTCTTTTTCATCTCGTCAACCTGAAGCTTGAGCTTCCATTTCAGGCCAAGAGGCGGATGAATATTCTCGGGCGTATAACCCGAGCCGAGCTCTCCTCTATATTCGATCCAGTCAAACTGCTTCGAACATGAAAAGAGAGCCGGCAAAAGAAGCAGGCAGAGAAACGGCAGATATGGTTTTCGAATCATGGTCGGTACAGTATTCCTCTGAGAGTAAAGACGCGCTTGAGCGAGTTCCAGGCTCCGCGGCGACGCATAGAACGTCCTGTATCGATACCGAGACGACGCAGATCGGCATAGCTCTGTTTGCGCTGTTCGGCCGACCAGCTTTCGCGAAAACGCAGCTCTGTCAGCCGATCGGCAAAGGCCTTCGTCTCGGGAACCTGTTTCGCATAATCGAGCGGCGTTTCATAGAACTGCCGTATCGGATAACCATCTTCCGCCAGTCTGATATAAAACAAAGCGGCGACGGCGTCAACGGAACGGCGATCAACTCCGGAGCCGGCGATCAACGAATAGATGGCCAGCCGTATAAACCGGTAAAGATAGAGTGAGAGAAGAATCGATCCGAC
>CAZFZJ010000054.1:2790-3010 GCA_964523665.1 uncultured Candidatus Saccharibacteria bacterium | reverse complement strand
AAGAAACAATAAAAAAAGAAGGATTAAAACATATTTATTTAGCCGGACAAAAAGGTATGCTTACTTATATAGCAAAATGCTGTAACCCTCAACCGGGAGATAAAATTAAAGCTTATCTATCTCGACACAGAGCAGCTGTTTTACATAAAGAATCTTGTGAAAATCTTAAAAAAATTTCTGAAAAATTTCCTGAAAAAATAATAGATGCCCACTGGAAATA
>CAZFZJ010000054.1:2517-2741 GCA_964523665.1 uncultured Candidatus Saccharibacteria bacterium | reverse complement strand
TTTGATTGCGCGAGTGGCGGAACTGGCATACGCGTGCGACTCGAAAGCGCATGTCCTTACGGACTTGTGGGTTCAACTCCCACCTCGGGCACAAGAATACATAATAAAAAATTCCACTTAGGTGGAATTTTTTATTATGTATTCTTCTTGGGGTTGAGGCATTATTATTTTAAAATCAAATTGAGATGCAATTTTTGATACCTTTTCTCTTGTTTTGTTATTAA
>CAZFZJ010000054.1:0-2493 GCA_964523665.1 uncultured Candidatus Saccharibacteria bacterium | reverse complement strand
TAAAAGCTCTTTTAAAATGAGATAACGCAAGGCATTTTATATTGCACCTTTGTGCCATTTTAAAAATATCAATCGCTGCTACATGTCCTTTAATTCTCTGATCAAACATATAACATTCGTGCATTAAAATATCTGCATTTTTGTAAATTTTTTCTGTATTTTCATCAAATGGCCCATCTCCCGAATAACAAACCACATTTTTTTCGTCCTCGATTCTTATTGCTAAATTATAAGTAGTATGACCGGTTTTAGCAAAACTTAACTTTAAATCGTTAAATTTTATAGATTTTCCATCTTCAACTATGATAAAATTTATTTTAAATCCATAACTATCTATTCCAAAATAAGCATGTTCACATAATCTCTCTATATCTTTTTTAATTATTTCTGAGCAAATAATTATAAGAGGCTTATTTCTTTTCTCTTCTAACATTCTGCCCAAAAGAGCAGGGATTCCGAATAAATGATCAGAGTGTCTATGAGTGATATATAAAGCATCAATTAATGAATGATTTTTTGTGTATTTCCAAAGTTCGCGGACAGCAGAATCTCCACAATCAAGCATAATTACTGTTTTTTTAGAAAAAACTAAATGAGAATGATTAGGATATCTTTCATCAAAAGCTTCTCCGTTTCCCAAAAACACCACTTTCATATTAACGGATAAAAAATAATATTATTAAGCCGAGGACAAGGCAATAAAAAGCAAAATAATAGAGCTTGCCTTTTATTGTAATTTTTTCTAAAATTTTAAGCGATAAAAATCCAAAAAGAGTAGCTGCTATAAAACCTAAAAAATTTATCCAAAATCCTCCTTTTAAACTATTCCAATCAACAATAATTATCTGCAAGACCATGGCTCCTATAATAGCAGGAATTGCAAGCAAAAAAGAAAATTTAAAAGCGTCTTCTCGCTTAATTCCGGTAAAAAGAGCCGAAGAGATAGTGCTTCCCGAGCTTGAAACACCGGGTAATAAAGCAATTGACTGAAAAGCTCCAATTAGCAAAGAATCTAGTACTGTAATACCTATAAGATTTTTTCCTCCCGGTTTTAAAAATTTGGTGGCAAATAAAAGTACTGCTGTTATTAAAAAAGTAATTGATAAAAGACTAAGTGAATTAAAAATTGTATCTGTTGCGTTTCTCATTAAAAATCCAAAAAACACAATAGGGGTTGTTGCCAAAACAATTAAACCGACCAGTTTTTGTTTTTCTTTTTGACCTATGTTTACAATAATATCAAAAACTTCTTTTCTTAAATAAAATAGAATTGCTAACAGGGTTGCAAAATGTATCAAAGTGTCAAAAAAAATTGACGGCTCGTCTATCCTAATAAATTTTCTTAATAAAACTAAATGCCCCGAACTTGAAATAGGTAAAAATTCTGTTATTCCTTGAACAACGCCTAAAAAAATAGCCTCAAATAAACTCATATTATTGCTATAAAAAATTTAATTATAAAAGCAGATATTAAGCCCACCCCAGCTCCAGCCAATATATCACGAAACCAATGTACTCCGCAAAACACTCTGGCAACACCAATAATCAGACTAATAGCCAAAAAAATAAGTGCGAGAATAACATTATAAAAAAACAAAAAAAATGATATCGCAAAGAAAAATGAAGCATGACCGGACGGCAAAGAATAATCTTTAGGAATTGGAATAAGTGTTTTTGTTTCTTTAAGTAAAGCCGGCCTTTGCCTTTTATAAATAATATGGATTAGTTCGTTGATTCCAAACCTCCCTAAAAATCCTGCAGCCAACGCATAGAAAAAAATCCACAAATTATTTCTATAAAAAGAAAAAGTCAACAAAAAAACTAACATTAAATATGGCAAAATTATAGCGGAAAAAATTGCCACATAGTCAAGATTCTTCCATCTTCCGGCAAAATAATTTATTTTTTTAAATATCGAAAACATTAAATGTCTATGCCGGGAACTGGAAATTTTCCGGCAAGTTGATTTACTTCTTTTTTAATTTCTAAAATAAAGGGATCATTTTTTATTTTTTCTTTAAATTCTTTAACTTTTGCATTTCTTTCTTCTTTTATTTCTGGCATTTCAGTAAGAGCAAATTTTTTTACAACTTTAGCAATTATTTCTCCCGCAACTTCCATTTCTTTTTCCTTCATCCCTCTTGAAGTAACCGCTGGTGTGCCTAACCTTATTCCTGAAGGATAATATGGAACAGAAGGTTCATTAGGAATTGTTGATTTATTTACGCTAATTTCTGCGGCTTCTAAAGCTTTTTCCACAAAAACTCCTTTTCCTTTTCCAAAATCAATTAAACTTATAATCATTAAATGATTATCTGTCCCATTGGATATCAATTTTAATCCTTCTTTAATTAAAGTTTTTGCCAAAGCTTTTGAGTTTTTAATTATTTGTTCAACATAATCTTTAAATTCTGGTTTTATTGCTTCGTTTAAAGCAACTGCTATTCCTGCAATTACATGTTCATGAGGACCTCCTTGCATACCAGGGAAAAC
>CAZFZJ010000053.1:0-3010 GCA_964523665.1 uncultured Candidatus Saccharibacteria bacterium | reverse complement strand
TCAAAATCTTCAACCGTATCATCTAAACCGCCTGTGGCTCTAACAATAGGAATCGCTCCATATCGCATTGATTCCATTTGGACAATTCCACATGGCTCAAAACGAGATGGCATTAACATAATATCGGCTCCGCCAAAAACAAGTTTTGGCAAAGTAAAATTAGGATATGTATGAACTCCGACTTTTTTAGAAAATTTCTGTTGTAGCCTTTTTGCCGCTTTTTCAAGTGATTGATCTCCTGATCCAACCAAAACAAACTGAGCTTTAAAATCTTTCAAAAATTTTTCTAAAACTTCGAACATTAGATCAACTCCTTTTTGGAGATCTAAACGGCCAACAAATCCAAAAATTGGAACATCTGATTCGATATTTAATCCAAATTCTTTTTGTAACTTACTCTTATTTATTGAGCGTTTCTCAATTGATGTAATATTAAAATTCGCCTCTAAAAACTGATCAGACATAGGATCAAATTTTTCATAATCAATTCCATTTGTAATTCCAAAAAGCTTTGATCTTAACTCTTGTAATAAAACATCAAGTCCACATCCATAGGTTTTACTTAAAATCTGCCTTGCATAACCTTCTGAAACCGTATTTATTGCGTGTGCATAAATAATTCCTCGCCTTAAATAATTTAAGCGTTTTAATCTCTCACTATAAATCGGTGGGATTTCAGATTTACCATCGTCAAAGTTAAGTTCTGAAGTAGGATCAATATTTTGGCCTTGAAATTGAATATTGTGAATCGTCAATATACTTGTTGCTTCAGAGAGATTTGTGTCTTTGCGGTATTTCTTGTGTAGAATGTTAGGAACAAGTGCAGTATGCCAGTCATGAACATGAATAATATCGGGTTTCCATTCAGAGACATCGTTAAGATACTGTAAGGCTCCATATGATAACAATGCCCAACGAACATAATCATCAGAATAGTTATAGACATTCGATCGCTTTTCATAATATTCCATGTTTTCGAGGAAATAAAATGTCAAACCTGACTCATCAATATATTTTTTTACATTGCAAATTAAGTGGGTTGGCCTTGCCGAATCTTTGGAATAACCTGTAGGAACTTTTAACCCTTTGCAGACTAGTTCCATCGGATATTTGTTTTCATCGATAAAACCAAACTTGGGCATAAATATTCTTGAATCATGACCATGTGAATTTAATGTTTTTGAGAGATAAGTAATGACGCTACTCATTCCACCAACAGTTGAAAACGGCGCTGCTTCGGCGGCAATATGTATGATCTTTTTTGCGTCTTTATTTTGAATCATGTTGAGATCATTTTCGGCTGGACATGGAGTAGACGGGTTAAATTTACTTCGTAACTTTTTATTCTTAGTATCTTTTTTCTCCATGACACTAATTTTAACATACTAAAAAAGGCCAAAAGTCCGCTCCCCAACTAAGTGTCCTGCCCAACCACTTAAAATTGGAAAGAAGCGGACTTTTGGCCTCTTCTTTGTAATTTATTATTTTGAAAAGAACAGAACCCATCCGCAAATAAGGACTGGGAACAAAAATAAAACTAGGAAAAAGAAAAAAGATAATTCCTGCCGTTGTTCCTTATTAATTGGATTAACCACCCTATTGGCAGACGGGTACTATCCTCTTCAAATAAACTTTTAATTAAAAGTGCAAAATCTGTGGGAATTGTACACCGCAATGTAGTATATGTCAAGCCATATCATAGTATTATAATGACATTAGGCTTTGTCTGAATTGCTTTATTAAGTCGTCTTCTCTCATTTCAGAAAGATCTCTTAAAAGTACCTTATCTTCGACAACTTTAAAGCCTGCGATTTCTTTTGTCGGTACAAACACGATATCAGTGTTAACTATTACACCTACATTCGCGTCCTCTTTTCTATTTGCTGGTGTTAGATTTAAATCTTCTTTCCAAATTTGCATATCTTCGGGATTTGCATAAAAATGAAGTATTGTAAATGGCTTTATTAAAAAATGTAATGACAATCCAGCATATAGAGTAAATGCATATTCCAAATCTCTTGACTTACCTGTCTCTTTAATTCTTCTAGCTAGATCAATTAAGTCAGAATAATCACTTTTATAATATCTGATATTTAGATTTGAATAAGACAAATCGAAAACATCTGTAGGCTCTGACTTTACACGTGAAATATCAGAGATCTGTTGCAGATTGCTAACATAATTTGTCTGCTGTGTAGGCTGCTGAGTTGGAGAACCATATTGACTCTGTGGATTCGTAACAACAGTATTTTGCCTTACTGGTTCATCATATCCAAATGTTTGTTTAAAAACGCTATCATCTTCATATCGTTCATTTTTTTTCACATCTGATTCACGAAATTCAAATGAATTAAATTCTTTTTCTGTAATTTCTTCCTTTCCATTTTTCGGATCTTCCTCAATAACCGTTTTATTTGATTGAACAGCTGTAAAATCAAAATCATCAATTGAATCATATGAAGATCTTCCCTGTGCATAAAAGAAAGAATCTTCCTGTGATACAGATGACTGAACAGGACGCTGTTCCTCGGGAGTATTTTGACTTGGTTGCATCGGATTGTTATGACTCTGCTGATTTTGATTAATATTTATATAAGGATACTGTACCTGCAAATCTGATCTAGAAGATTGCGTTGACAGAGGCTGTGACTGCCCCTGTCTATATGTGTCGAATTTTGAGTTTTCTCCAGACAGCCCCTGTGATGACGTATTCCAGTCATCATCCTGAGGTCTGCGATAGAACGAATTAACATTCTGTGTATTAACATCTGACTCTATAAACCTATTCCCTCTCTCTAAATGTCCAGTATCTTTTTTCTGCTCGTCAATACCGTCTTCGTCATACATATCCATATTACCAGCGTTTAAAAATTCAACGATCTGATCTTTTGTGAATCGATGTCGTCCTGACGCAGTTCGCATTGATTTAATTCTGCCATCTTCCATATATCGGTATAAAGTTCTCAAACTTACACCTAAAATATCTGCGACTTGGGTTGAGGTATACAGT
>CAZFZJ010000052.1:0-3011 GCA_964523665.1 uncultured Candidatus Saccharibacteria bacterium | reverse complement strand
GATTGCTTCTGGGGCGCTGGCTTCCCGATCTTTCGGCGAAACTCGAACCGTTCGGTCCGCCCGTTGCCGTCATTCTGATCGTTCTGATCGTCGCATCGATCGTCGGGCAGGGAAGGGCGGAACTTCTCGTTTCGGGCCCGATCGTTATCCTTTCAGCGGTGCTGCTTCATGTTTCCGGTTTCGGCTTCGGATACCTGCTATCGCGTCTTGCACTTCTCTTTTACAGAGAGCCGCTTGAGACTGTCGAGACGCGCTCGCGCACGATCTCTATCGAGGTCGGCATGCAGAATTCCGGGCTTGGCGTCGTGCTTGCGCGAAATCATTTTGCCGATCCGGCCGTGGCGCTGCCGCCTGCGGTGTCCAGCGTCGTTCATTCGCTGATCGGCAGTTTTCTCGCGGCGATCTGGTTAACGATCGACCGGCGGCGTAAAGAACGAAGAGGCTAACTGCTCTTCGTCACGCAAAGGGATCGCATCGTCCGGTATGCACGAGAGCAGTTCTTCGATCGCCTCGTCGATCGTTGCGACGGTCCAGTCCCTGCGAATGAAAATCTCTTCGGCAAGACGGCGTCGAAACAAACGTGCTCCAGGACGTCCGTAGAAAAGATTCGCCGCATGCCGCAGAACGTGATGAACGGGAATGCCTTCGTCCATCTGACTGTGCAGATAGGGTAGAAGAGCTCGCACGACGGCCTTCTCTGATTCGGCCGTTTTGGGATTCTGTGTGCCGTAGATCCGTTTGTCGGCCTCAGCGAAGAGAAACGGCGTATCACAGGCCGCCCGTCCGATCATGACTCCGTCCACATGCTTCAGATGCAACTCCGCCTCATCGAGCGTACGAATACCGCCATTGATCTCGATGAAAAGCTCGGGAAAGTCCTGCTTCAGGCGATATACGGTTTCATACTGTAAAGGCGGGATGCTTCGATTCTGTGCCGGGTTAAGCTTTCCGAGAATGGCGATGCGCGCATGCACGATGAAATGGCTTACGCCGCCGTCGACGCAGGCCGTTACGAAATCTTTCAGTTCATCGTAGCATTCGCGACCGCCGCCGCTTCGCTCGCGAATGCCGATGCGATGCTTCACCGTTACAGGAATGGAGACGGCCTGATTCATGGCCTCGACGATGCGCCGTACATGCAAGGGATCGGCCATCAAGGATGGGCCGAAATTTCCGTGTTCAACTCTCTCGCTCGGGCATCCGCAATTCAGATTGATCGCGTCGTAGCCGTACTCTTCGCCGATGGCGGCAGATTCGGCCAGCGCCGCCGAATCAGACCCTCCCAGCTGCAAAACGACGGGATGCTCACATGGATCATAACGCAGGAACTTATGTCGATTCCCGAAGCGAATGGCCGTATCGGGAACCATCTCAGTGTACAGGGTCGTATGCCGCGACAGCAGTCGAAGAAAGTATCGGTAGTGCCGATCCGTGTAATCCATCATCGGGGCGACGCTGAGAAGTCCCATGCATGCCTTTTTTTGAGATCGGGTATCTGTTTCAAATAAAAACATCTCTGTGAGGCGATGTTTCCGGTCTTAAACTTGACTCAAAGGGGATTCTTTCGCTTTCTTAGCGAGGCATGTTCAGCCGGGTCTATCCATTATTCGTCGCTCTGATTGCAGGCTTCTTGATACTGCTTCTCAAACTGGCGGCCTATTACATCTCAAACTCGATGGCGTTGAAGTCCGATGCTCTCGAAAGCCTGGTGAATCTTCTTGCCGGCAGCTTCGCCTCTTTTGCCGTCCTTTATGCTCGTAAACCCGCCGACCGCGGTCATCCGTATGGTCATGGAAAGATCGAGTATGTCTCTTCTTTTTTTGAGGGCGGCCTGATTACGCTCGCTGCAGTACTCATCAGCTATGAAGCGATTGAAAACCTGATTCGCGGCATTGAACTGAAAAGACTGGGTCTTGGCTTGCTGATTAATTTCGCCGCCGGAACGATGAACGGCATTCTGGGTATGTGGCTGGTCCACATGGGCAAGAAGAAGCGATCGGCTGCCATTGAGGCCGACGGCCATCATCTGCTTTCAGATTTTGTAACGACTCTCGGCGTTGCCGGAGGTCTGCTGGCCGTCCATTTCACGGGCATCAGCTGGCTTGATCCCGCCATCGCCCTGGTGTTCGGCCTCTGGCTCGGTTATGCCGGCGGTCGCGTTCTATTGCGGTCCATTATGAGCCTGATGGATACCGAGAATCCAGAGCTGCTCAAGCGTCTGGTTTCGGCCATGAATTCGGTGGACGATTCTAATGTGCTGGCCGTGCATGCGTTGCGAACGATGCATTTAGGCGACTACACACACGTCGACATCCACATCGTGCTGCCCGAGGTCTACGATATCGGCAGGGCAAACGAGATCGTGCACGCCTTCGAGCACAGTGTGCTTTCCGAAGCGGGTATGCGCGGCGAGTTCCATTCGCATGTGGATCCATGTAAAAGACAGTACTGCTCGCACTGTTCCATCGAGCAGTGCCCGATCCGCCAGTACCCCTGCACAGAAAAGAGGCCGGACTTTGTCGTGGAGACGGCCGTTTCCTGGCCCGACGGGGATCTGCGCCGCTTGCTTGAGATCTGACGATTCCCCGTTTCGTTGCAGATTCTTGTTGACTGAGACCCTGCCGATCCGATACGCTTGCGTTATGACATACAGGTTTTCTCCCTCCGATCTGAAAATAGCGCCCGATCATTCGAAGTTACATGAGTTGATAAGCAGGCAATCCAACGAAGATCGCGATTCTCTCATTCGCCATTTTGCCCATCATCTTGAATATAGCGTCGGTAAGTATGTCCACAATACGACCGACACCGACATCTATCTCGCACTGGCCTACACTCTGCGCGATTATCTGATCGATCGCTGGAATGAAACGCAGGAACATTACCGCAAAGAGAAGGCGAAGAAGATCTACTATCTGTCGATGGAATTTCTCATCGGGCAGATGCTGAAATCCAATCTGGTCAACCTGAACGCCTATGAGCTGGCCCGCGAGGCGCTTGCAGAATTCGGC
>CAZFZJ010000051.1:2246-3153 GCA_964523665.1 uncultured Candidatus Saccharibacteria bacterium | reverse complement strand
GATTCATCGCCTCGCACAACCGGTTATCGATGCGGGTTATGTCTTGAAATTCGATGAGAATGGCATCGCCACCGATGACCCACACTTTTGGTTCGACCCGCGCAATTGGGCATTAGCCACACAAGCCCTCGCCGATCGATTAGCCGATATCGACCCCATACACGCCGCTATTTATCTGGCTAATGCCAAAGCCTATATCGCCCAACTGGATGCGTTTTATGCGTGGGGCGTAGAAGCGATGCACCAAGTGCCAGCCGAATTGCGTTATATCGTCACCTCGCATGATGCCTTCCGTTATTTTGGCGATGCGTTTGGCTGGACGATGGTCGGCATTCAGGGCATTAGCACCGCCAGCGAAGTCGGCGTGGGTGATATTCAAGCGGTGGTGAATTTCGTCATCGAAAAGAACATCCCCGTGATATTTGTCGAGAGCAGTGTGCCACCCGCCACTATCCGAGCCGTGCAAGAGGCGGTCATCAGCAACGGCGGACGGGTGAATGTTGGTGTGCGCGAATTATATTCCGATGCGATGGGTGAACCCGATACCTTCGGCGGGACATATATCGGCATGATCGCCGCGAATATCTACACCTTGTTGCAGTCGTATCAACTGGCTGGGGTCGAATTGACCATCCCCGAATGGAATGCGCTGGTCATGCCCACCCCACCCGATGAATTGTTTGAAATCAACTAAAGGATGAAGAAGGATGATGGACGGCATACACGCTTCGCAGTCGTCCCATACGTCGATGTAGTGACAGGCTAGAGGCTTTAGCCTCGTATGTCAGCCATCAAAAACAATATGTAAGGACATAACATCATGACGACATGGGCATTAGAAATCGAAGATTGGACCGTTGCCTATCATAGCAAACCTGCGGTCTGGGATGTGGATATGTGCATCGCA
>CAZFZJ010000051.1:338-2188 GCA_964523665.1 uncultured Candidatus Saccharibacteria bacterium | reverse complement strand
CCTGCTCAAGGCGGCATTGGGGCTAATCCCCAAAGCAACGGGGCATATCACCTTTTATGGAAAGCCCTATGCCCAAGCGCGGGCGTGGATTGGGTACGTGCCACAACGCGGTAGTGTGGATTGGGATTTTCCGACAACGGCGCTGGATGTCGTCCGCATGGGTCTGTATGGCAAATTGGGCTGGTTTAAGCGGGTTGGCAAAAACGAGACCGAACTCGCCATGTCGGCATTAGAACAGGTCGGCATGGCAGATTATGCCCATCGGCAAATTCGGCAACTATCGGGCGGGCAACAACAGCGCACATTTTTGGCGCGGGCATTGGTGCAAGATGCGCGCATTTATTTCATGGATGAGCCGTTTGTGGCGGTGGATGCCGTGACCGAAAAGGCGATTGTGGCGATTTTACAATCGCTCCGCGCACAAGGCAAAACGGTGGTGGTGGTACATCATGACCTACAAACCGTCACCGAATATTTCGACTGGGTGACGATGTTGAATGTGCAATTGGTCGCCAACGGCAAAACGGCGGAGGTGTTCACCAGCGACAATTTGCACCAGGCATATGGCGGTAAATTAGCCTTTTTGAATGATATGGGTGTGGAGGTGCGCTGATGGGTGTATTAGGACGGCGCATCAAATCTGCCGAAACACCACAATCACAACCACAGACATGGGCGCAATGGATGGCATCTCGCCATGATATGGGCAAATTTTCTATTTGGTATATCATCATCATCATCGGCTTATTGGCGCTGTTATTCATCCCGATGAGCATGATATTGGGTGTGCGTTACGATTACACGTTGGTCGTGGTGGCGCTGGGCGGGACATTATTGGGCATATTAAATGGTGTGTTGGGCAGTTTTGCCGTGTTACGCCGACAAAGCCTATTGGGAGATGCGCTTTCCCATGCCGCCTTACCAGGGGTATGCGTGGCATTTTTGTTCTTTGGGCGCGATATGGGCGCGTTGCTCATCGGCGCGGGCATATCCAGCTTATTGGGGGTGTGGTTCATCCGCATCCTAACGCAAACCACCCGCCTCAAACAAGATGCGGCGATGGGCATCATCCTCACATCATGGTTCGCGTTGGGTGTTGCCCTGCTCACGTATATACAATCGCTCCAAACAGCCAGTCAGGCAGGATTAGATCACTTCATCTTTGGGCAAGCCGCCGCTATTCGGTTGGGGGATGTGGTCTTGGTGGCGGTGGTTGGTGGTATTTGCTTGATGGTGGTCATCGCCTTCTGGAAAGAACTGAAACTCATGACATTTGACCTCGAATTTGCCCAAGCCAATGGCTACCCTGTGCGCTTTTTGGATGCCATTTTATCGCTACTGGTGGTGATCGCCATTGTACTGGGGTTGCAATTAGCAGGGGTGATTTTGATGGTCGGATTGTTGATTGCCCCTGGCGTGGCGGCACGACAATGGACGCGCAACATGACGCAAATGCTGACGCTGGCGGGCATATTCGGCGGATTTGCGGGTGGTGCTGGCGCGGTCATCAGTGGATTAGATAAAAATCTGCCCACAGGCGCGTTGATCATCGTGGTGGCGGTGATTATTGTGTTTATATCGATATGTGTTGCGCCAGAACGTGGCTTTATCTGGAGGTGGCGCAAGCGCCAAGCCGATGCCAAACACATCAACGGAGGTGGGCATGTCGCTGATTGAACAGGTCATCATTCGTTTATTAAACTTGTTTTTATCGTATGAACAAATCAACACCCTATTCAACGACCCGCGCACGGTGGCGGTGATCATCGGCGGGTTGATCGCCCTATCCAGCGCCGTCTTGGGATCATTTTTACTCTTACGCGGATTAGCGCTAACCACCGATGCGATTA
>CAZFZJ010000051.1:0-300 GCA_964523665.1 uncultured Candidatus Saccharibacteria bacterium | reverse complement strand
TTTTTAGTGATGGTCGGATTATTGGGAATGGAAGCCGATTTGTCATCGCCATGGTTGATCATCGGCGCGGCGGGCGCGGGTGTGCTGACCGTGTTGCTAACAGAACTGATAGAACGGTCGGGATTGGTCAAAGAAGATGCGGCGCTGGGTTTGGCATTTCCGTTTTTATTCGCCATCGCCATATTGCTCATCGCCCGTTTCGTCGAAAACCACCAGCAGCACCTCGTCATCCGTTCCCAGGTCATGCGTCAGGGCTTCCAGCGCTCCCATGTTGAACCCGGGCGCGAGTTCGTCGCGCAC
>CAZFZJ010000050.1:0-3201 GCA_964523665.1 uncultured Candidatus Saccharibacteria bacterium | reverse complement strand
CGGGTGTGATATATTAGCCCAAGACCCAACTTGGAGTAGTAACGCAACTACAGATACAACGGTAAGATTAGCCGAAGCCTCAGGCACGGACAGCGACCCAATGCTAACAGTAGAATACAGTTTAAGTAACAATAATTGGTTTTATTTATGACAGATTTAGGACAACGGAAATTAAGGGAAGTAAGCGATTGGGTAAAGCTCATAGCAAGTGGCATAATTATCCCTATAATGATTTATGCAAGTTTAACACTCATACAACTGCAAAAGGACATAATTGAAATTAAATCAGAAATTAAATATTATCAGACGCAAACGGATTATTTAAAACAAGAAATCAAAGAAACAACAAACAAATTACACAAACATTTAGAGGAATTACAACAATGGAAGCGAAAATAGAGTATTCAGCAATAAAGCCGATTTTCACGAATTACAAGGACTATCAAGAAATAGCACTTTTAGAAGTTAATAGATTAGGCATAACAGACACAAAAGATTTAGTTCTACAATCCATTAATCTAATTTCAACTATCTATGAGACCGTAAAAGACGGTTTTCAATTTAAAGATGTTTTAGTAGTGCCAACGCTCATAAGCAAAATAATGAGTATAACAAGCCTAATAGAACCCGCAAAGGCTGAAATAAAGGACTTAAAGAATGATGAAGCCAAGATATTAGGAGAATTAGCAATAAGTTCATTTCTTTCTTCATTCAAAATAACAATAGGCAAAGGAAATGCTTATGGAATTGATAACATAGCCACCACCTTAGAAAAGCTATTCAAGGTAATTAAGCAGGTCAAACAGGCTCTTGCGGATGGGTTGGACTTTACAGATATAGCAGTATTGCCCGGAGTTATAACTCTAATCATTCAAATTCTATTAAATGCCAAGAACATAGGAAACGAATTTAATGATTTAAATAATTCCGAAGTTGCAACATTATCAGGATTAGTTGTTTTATACATTTACGGGTTAATAGCAGAATAATGGCACAAGGAAAAAAAGTTGTATTAACAGATGAACAAAAGCGAACTATTGAGCAGTTGGCAGCGTTATTCCTAACAAGGAAAGAAATAATTGCCAATATGAAGTTGGACATGAATCCACAGACATTCAGTCTACATTTCAATGATATATACGAAAAGGGGAGGGATTACGGATGTTCAATATTAAGAGCTAAGCAGGTTGAGGTTGCTAAAAATGGTAACGTAACAATGTTAATTTGGCTCGGTAAACAGTATCTTGGACAACGAGAGCCAAACAATGAAATCGACTTAAAAGAAACTGATTTAAAAACAATAGCAGACGCTATATTAAAGGCAAGTAATGGATAAATTCTATCAATACGGTGTATATCTAAAGGATTTAACAGGAATCCAAAAGCGTTATTTAAACGACTTTGACCACAGGTTTTTCGTTGTTTCAGCAGGGAGAAGAAGCCGGAAGACATTGATAGGAGAGAATAAAGGTTTAATAACAGCAATGCAGAATAGCAACCATAAAGCCTTTTTTGCAGCACCTACACATGACCAGGCTAAGCAAATATTTTGGGAACGTTTGGTAAATAAGACTAAATTATTAGAAGTTCAAAAAAGTATATCAGCAAGCGAATTAACGATTAGATTGAAGAACGGTTCAAAGTTGAAAGTTGTTGGTCTGGATAAGCCCTCAAGAATAGAAGGTGAAACACCATCTTGGAACTTCGGATTGATAACAGAAATGCCGGATTGTAAGCCTGAAGCATGGGCGCAACACGTAAGACCGTTGTTCTCAGACACTAATGGGATATGTATATTAGACGGAGTTCCAGACGCACGGGCTAAATGGTATAAAGAACTCGCACTTTATGCCTGTGGTGGTTTCATTCCTGAAACTAAACCGAACGAAGGAGCAATCGGGGAAAACCCGAACGACCCTGAGTGGGTTTATTACAGCTGGTTCAGTTCAGATGTGTTATCGAACGAAGAGATTGAGAGCGTTAAACGTCAAGTTGACGAAAGAACTTACAAGCAAGAATACGAAGGAAGTTATTTAGAGATAGGCGGTCTTGTTTATTACAACTATACAGACAAGAACACAACTAATATTGAATTTAGTAGTAGCAAGGACACTGTAATAAGTTTAGACTTTAACGTTAATCCAATGACTGCTATAATACTACAAAATAGAGAAACAGACGTGTGGGATTGTGTAAAGGAATTTAGTTTAAACAACTCAAACACTTGGGAGATGGGTGAAACACTAAAAGATTTTTTAACTATAAATAATTTTAGTGGTAAAGTTTGGCTAACGGGGGATTATTCGGGGCGTGCAAGGGATACCACAGCACTAAAGTCAGCTCAATCGGACTGGGTAATATTAAAAGAAATTCTACCCAACATCATTCAGAAGACAAAAAGGACGGGGATAAAAAATTCAGTAAATTCAACAAATGCTTTATTTTGTAATACGTTAGGAGAACGGAAATTATTTATTAATCCAAAAGAATGTAGGTTTTTACATAGAGACTTAACCCGTCAAGTATGGAATAATAACGGTGAGTTGGAAGATGAATCGGGGACGATAGGACACAAAGCAGACGCTTTAAGATATTTTTGCGAAGTATTTTATCCGATTAGGCAGGGCGTGGAGGTCAGCTATTTATGATATTGAATGAAAAGACATATAGGAACACAAGAACAATCTATCTTGACGCTTTTGGGATGGAGTTTTTAAGCATTTGGGGTGCAACTAAATTTAAGAACGAAATTGAAGACTTATGTTATAATAGGTCTCATACAATTTGGATGCAGAACAATGAAGACAGTGAAGACAAGAGGCGCTCTTTGTTATATGCATACATGAAACCAATGTTTGCTCACGAGTTGCCAACAGACCCGTTAAATAAATATTACCCAATATTGCCAACTGATAATCTTGTTTTAACAAGAATAATTAAGAATTTATGTAATGTATATAACGAAGCCCCAACAAGAAGTTTCAACCCTGATAAGAACTCAGATGAACTAACAAAGTTCTACGAATTAATGAAGGTTGATACGGTGTTCCAGAATGTTTACAGACTTGCGAAGCTAACTAACGAAGTTATAGTCAGACCAATCCAAAAAAACAATAGATGGAAAATAGAATACTTTACAAACGACTTATACAGAACTTATATAGATGAATTTGATAATTTAATTGAATTATGGATACCATT
>CAZFZJ010000049.1:1706-3224 GCA_964523665.1 uncultured Candidatus Saccharibacteria bacterium | reverse complement strand
GCCCACCACAGCTAAGCCGTGAAGAGGCGTCATTACCTACGTTTTGCTTGTCTGTTTCCATTCAGAATCTGGCTGAAGCTTATGCACAGCAGCATCGCTGGCGTCGTTGCCAGACCACCTTAAAGCAAGGACTGTACTGGTTTGAGCATATGCTGAATCATCTGGATGCAGAGCATCCGGCTAGTGTTGCGGTGCTGCAGGAGTCGGCCAGACTCAGGGCTGAGTATCAGGCCCTGTGCCAAAGGCGCAGGCTTTGGCAATTGTCGCACCAGTTGGTCGGTCAGCAGGTGCTGCATTAACCACTAGTGCAACAGCCACTTACCCTTTTCAAAGATCAAATTTTGTCTCTTATGCTCTGGCTGACCGTTTTAGCCTGGTAAACTCAACCTGAGTGGGGTTGACCCAGCGCATGTTCATTGGGTTCCAGGGTTGTAGCCTGTTGTCATCACCACTGAGCACTATTTCAGCGCGCAGTTTAGTGTATCGGATTTTATAAATTACAATCAGGTTGGCATTTTCTTTATCTGTATGAGCTTCTGAATAAACCAGCAGGCGTTTTTTGTCTGGAGATAACAAGGGGAAGCCATTGATCTGTGTTTGAATACCGGTTTTCCTGTTGATCAGATAAACACTACGGCCTGGCGATTCAAAAACCCAAACGACTATCAATTCAACGTCTTTCAGATAAGCGACCACAAAGGGTTGAGTATCCTCGTCGGTTTTTTCTTTAAAAATCGGGAAAGACACTGCTCCGGCTTCAGTCTCCAGATGTAAAAAATTACTGTTTCTCTGTACCTTTAGTGGCGTGTTTTCTATCAGATGTTGTTCTAATAGGGCCGCACAGGACGGATCAAGCGGAACTTTAAATTCGCACGCGTCAAGCAAAAAACTGGACACCGCAAAAAGTGCGGACAAGGCCCATAGCCCTAGGGTTTGAAAATGGCTTATGCCGTACATCCGATCCTTACCTGTAATTAAACGCTTTGCTTCAGATTATTGCGCCAGGGACTGAGGAAATCTTTAATAACGTCATCACTATTTCACGAAAAAATGTTAAAAATACTCTACAAGGATAAAAAACCAGCGTTGGAGAACTATATGGCACAACAGCATAGAACAGTTTTGATCACAGGGGCAAATCGGGGCATAGGTTTTGCGATTGCCAGACATATGTTGCAACTGGGAACTTACCGGGTTTTAGTGGCTGCGCGCCAACAAAAAGATGCAGAAGAGGCTGTGGCAATCTTAGGTTGTGGTATTGCCGTGCGGCTTGATTTAACTGATCCATTGAAACAGGAGAAAAAAGCGCTGCAAATAGAGCGTCAATACGGTCCGGTAGATGTGCTGATTAATAATGCTGCCATACTGCATTCCAGCGATGTCGCTCAGACTAATGCCGAAGATTTGATGCATAGTTTGTCAGTAAATACAGTAGCGCCTTTTATGCTGTGTAAAGTGTTTGGCCAGTTAATGAAACAAAGGGGGTACGGCCGTATCGTAAATATTTCATCTGGCTGG
>CAZFZJ010000049.1:416-1682 GCA_964523665.1 uncultured Candidatus Saccharibacteria bacterium | reverse complement strand
AGGTCCTGCTTGTTACGCTATTAGCAAGGCTGCACTGAATGCAGTGACGGTCAACTGTGCCCGTGCATTGATGCCAGAAGTGAAAGTCAATGCGGCTTGCCCCGGCTGGGTACGCACCCGTATGGGAGGAGAAGCAGCGGATCTTAGTCCTGAACAAGGCGCGGAAACACCGGTCTGGCTCGCCAGTCTTGGGGATGACGGGCCGACAGGTGCATTTTTCCGCATTATTACTCAGATTGAATGGTAACAGCGGCTTTAGAAATCCTGCACTGTAGGGCGCAGTACTATTTCGTTAATGTCGACTTCGTGAGGTTGCTCAATAGCATAAGCCACGGCTCTGGCCACCGAGTCAGCCGGAATAGCCATCTGATAGAAGTTACCCACAAATTCTGCGCTTTGCTGATGGCTGCTGCCATGCTTCAGCTCAGAATCAACAGCACCAGGCAGTATAGTGGTAGTACGGATGCTACCTCCAACTTCATGACGTAAACCTTCGCTGATCGCCCGTACCGCAAACTTAGTACCGCTATACACAGTACCACCAGGGCTGAACACTTTAGTGCCGGCAACAGAGGAGATATTGATAAAATGCCCCTGTTGCTGTTGTTCAAATACAGGTAGTGCCGCTGCTATACCATAGAGTACCCCTTTGATGTTGATGTCTATCATTCGGTCCCACTCATCAGTTTTTAGCTCACTAAGTGGCGCTATCGACACCAGGCCTGCGTTGTTTATGATGACATCTAACTTGCCAAAACGATGAACTGCCAATTGTACCAAAGCCCGCACATCACCGGCTTGAGTGACGTCAGTTACCAGATAAGCGGCTTGCCCGCCACGGGCTTCGATACTAGCGACAATCTGCTGCAGCTTCTCCTCGCGGCGCGCCCCTAATCCGCCCTTGGCGCCCAGACTGGCCAAATGATAAGCCGTTGCTTCTCCTAAGCCACTGCTGGCACCTGTGATTACTACAGTTTTTCCTGAAATATTCTTACTCATGCTGTGTTCCTCAGTTGGTTTGTACAAAGTTGCTCTTGGCCACAGCAGTATGTAGGGATAGACAAATCCAAAAAATGGAAATATTTTGATATTACAATTCCTGAATTTGGAATAATTTATGTTGAACAAAGTTGAATTGCTGCGAATTTTTTGTGCTGCCGCCCAATCCGATAGTTTTAAGGCGGCCGCAGTGCGTTTGCATATTTCTCCTCAGGCGGTAACCAGAGCAGTGCAACAATTGGAGCAGCATACAGGGGAAGTATTGGT
>CAZFZJ010000049.1:0-353 GCA_964523665.1 uncultured Candidatus Saccharibacteria bacterium | reverse complement strand
GCAGGCAAAGTCCAGCCTGGAGCAACTGGATATCTTGTTTCAAAAACGGCAGGCCCAGAGCAAAGATGAGATTGCTGGTGTGGTTAGGGTTGCAGTGCCAAAGGTTTTGCGGTCGGCGTTAATGCCTGTTTTTACCGCTTTAGCCTCGCAGCACAAGGCATTGCAGCTGGATTTGCGCTTTTCGGACCAAATTGCGGACGTCGTTGACGAACAAATTGATTTAGGCGTCAGGATAGGTTTAGTGAAAGACAATACTTTTATTGTCCGTCAGGTGGCTCAGGTTGGGTTTTCTCTGGTGGCCAGTCCGGCGTTAGTAGCGCGCGACCAAGTCCCCGACAATCTGGAACACTGAG
>CAZFZJ010000048.1:2720-3252 GCA_964523665.1 uncultured Candidatus Saccharibacteria bacterium | reverse complement strand
CTCAAGCGGTGGAAGGGGTAAGCACCAGTCGCTCCGGGACTAATCTGGACGTCAGCTGGACTGCCAATACAAATGCGCGGCGCTATAACCTGTATATCGCCGAACAACCTGGTATTACACCGGAAAATGTACTGAGCAAGACGGGGGGACGGCAGTTTTTAGCATTGTCACAAAATAGTTTTTCTGTACCTCAGACAGAGGCGAGTAAACGCTATTTTCTGTTAGTGACAGGAGTGGACTCTTCAGGAGAAAGCCTGTTTTCAGAACAACACCTGGTGCAACCCGTTGGAGCACCGGAGTTTTCTGCCCCAGTTGCCAGGCCGGATCAATTTAGCCTGAATGAGGATGAAGAGCTCAGAGGGTCTTTATTTGGCAACGACTCTCACCCGGACGGCCGCAGTTTCTTTTTGGATAGCCAGCCAGTGCGTTCGCCTGATAACGGCTCTGTGACTCTGGATCCGGATGGTTCTTTTGTCTATAAGGGCGCCACGGACTTTTCCGGCACAGACAGTTTCATTTACCAAATCACAGA
>CAZFZJ010000048.1:2269-2710 GCA_964523665.1 uncultured Candidatus Saccharibacteria bacterium | reverse complement strand
CGCGGTTAGCCTTACGGTGTTGGCAGTGAATGATATTCCGCTGGCATTGGATGACAGCTATAACCTGACGGCCAATACTGGTCTGAGCGTCGATTCTCCTGGGGTACTTGTCAATGATCTGGACCTTGACAGCGCTTTATTGCAAGTCAGGCAAGTGACAGCTCCAGCTCATGGGCAGCTGCAGTTGAGTCAGGATGGCGCTTTTTCTTACACCCCAGAACAGGATTATAGCGGCGAAGATTCTTTTGTTTATCAGGTGACAGATGAACAAGGTGGAGCTGCACAAGCCCGGGTCACTTTGCGTATTGAGTTACCAAACGCCGCTCCAGTTGCACGTAATGACAGTTATCAGACATTGGAAGATCAGGCCTTAGTGGTTAACGCTGCGGGCATATTACTGAATGACGATGATCCTGACGGTGACAAAATGCAGTTAGTGCC
>CAZFZJ010000048.1:401-2246 GCA_964523665.1 uncultured Candidatus Saccharibacteria bacterium | reverse complement strand
AGTTACTGACTTCAGTGCAAAACGGCGAACTTATTCTGTCGTCTGATGGCAGTTTTCGTTATCTGCCGCGACAGGATTTTTTTGGCAGCGACAGTTTCAGTTATCAAATTAAAGACTCAGGAGGGTTAATCAGTCAGGCCAGCGTTGCTTTGACCGTGCTGCCACAAAATGACCCACCAGTGCTGCAGGATCAGGCCTATTCTGCTAACCCGGGGGTCACTTTATCTATTGCTGCACCTGGTTTGTTGGCTCATGCGATGGATGTGGATGACACTGAACTTCGTTTGCTCACCACTCCTTTGTCTGCTCCGACTAAAGGCTCTGTCAGTTTGGCGGCTGATGGTAGTTTTAGTTACACATCTGGTCCAACCGAGAATGGTACTGATAGTTTTAGCGTCCGTGTAACAGATGCGGCAGGGGAGACTGGCTCAGCTACTGTGGTGATTAATCTGATCACTGATGCTCAGGCTCCTGTACTGGAGGATGCGGCTTTACAGATTTTTGATGATAACCCTGAAGGCTATGAGTTAACTCAGCTGTTTGCCATTGACCCGGATCTGAACGATACAACTTCCTTCAGTATTATCAGTGGTAATGAGCTTGGCTTATTTAATCTGACCACACAGGGGTTATTAACTGTTGCTGACGCAACACGTATGGCAGAACAAGCTGGTACTGTACAGTCTTTAGTAATCCAGGTGCAGGATAGTTATGGATTGGTGGATCAGGCGATATTACAGATAGAGATTTTCGCTGGTTCGGTTATAGCAAACCCTGATCAATATACAGTGGATCAAGACAGCATATTGTCCGTACTACCTGGTGTGTTGGCCAACGACCTCGAATCGTCGGGAGCTGAGCTGACAGCCAGCCTGATCACTGGTCCTGCTAACGGCCAGTTAAGTTTGAATGCGAATGGTAGCTTTGTTTATATTCCCACTGCAGCTTTTTTTGGTTCGGACAGTTTTACTTACCAGGCGTCAAATGGCTCAGCGTCAGATCAGGCTGTGGTAGAGCTGACAGTCCGCAGAGTGATCACTAATGTTCAGGCGAATCCCGATAGCTTCAGTGTGAATGAAGACAACCTGCTGACTGTCACCAGCGCCAATTCATTGTTGCAAAATGACAATCTTCAGTCCAACCAATCTGCAACTGTGAGTTTGGTTCAGGGGCCGGCACATGGCACCTTAAATCTGAATCCGGACGGTACCTTCAGCTATCAGCCTGCAGCCAATTATTCAGGCAATGATTCTTTTATCTACAGATTGTCGCAGAATGGGAGAAGTGACGAGGCGCAGGTGACTTTGTCTATTTTGCCGGTGAACGATGCGCCTGCTCTGATGGACGCTTCAGTAACCATTTCAGATGATTATGTGGATATGCAATCCGTCGCAACTTTGACAGTGGTTGACCCGGATCCCGGTAGTTATCAGTTTGAGATAATATCCGGCAATACCGGGGACGTTTTTAGCGTGACTTCCGCCGGGCAAATTAAAGTAGCCAACGCGGCAGCGCTTAACGCAGGCACTACACCTGGCTACAGTCTGATGGTCCGGATCACTGAAGATAATGATAGCAGTCTGACCGATACAGCTCAGCTGACGATCACTGTAACAGCTGCTCTTACCGGAGATGTTACAGAAGTAAAGGCTGACTATTCGTTTGCCGCTGGAACTGAGCTGTCGCTGCAATTGATGCTCAGTGGCGAGTACAACAATCCTGTATCAGTCATTCCCCTTAGTGATGGTAAGAGTTTGATCCTTGGCACAGTGCACTCGACAGCAGATAGAGAGTTGTTTGTGGTCCGCCTGAAAGCTGATGGTTCGATAGATACAACTTATGCTG
>CAZFZJ010000048.1:0-369 GCA_964523665.1 uncultured Candidatus Saccharibacteria bacterium | reverse complement strand
CGTATATTGTCCAATACCACAGAAGCTGCTGTGGCTGCTGTACTGACCAGCGGCAATCAGTTAGTGGTACTGGCAAATTACAGTGACAACAGCGGTTCAGGATTTGTTCTGTTCAGACTAAGCAGTTCAGGCGTATTGGATCCAACTTTTGGTAATGGCACTGGTTACGTGTTATGCGAGGCGACACCCTGTGGTGGAGATGCTCAGGCCACAGACCTGATTCAGAATCATCTTGGACATTATGTAGTATCCGGGGTTAGAAATGGCAATGAAGGCTTTTTGCTGGAGTTTGCTGACTCTGGGTACCAAAACGGCTGGATTAGCAACGTTGCAGCTAGTGAGCAGGTTGACCAGGTGCTGCAGGACAGT
>CAZFZJ010000047.1:2304-3434 GCA_964523665.1 uncultured Candidatus Saccharibacteria bacterium | reverse complement strand
AACATGTCTTTGGAATGATGATAGGATGATTTTGTGCAGAATTGATAAGGGTTTAATAAACTTACGCTAAAATTTAACATAGGCTTATCTTTGTTAAATGATAATGATAAGAGGTTTGCGTTAATGAACAGAGGAACAATGGTAAAAATATTAGTTGTAGAAGACGACCAAACATTAAGGCATAATCTCGTAGAAAAGTTGCGCTCCGAAGGGTTTAATGTCATCGTAGCCGAAGACGGCGAAATCGGCTTGCAAAAAATTCGGAGCGATTTGCCCGATCTCATCGTACTCGACATCATGTTACCAAAACTCGATGGCTTGAGCATTTGCCGTATGGTACGTCATGACCCCGCCACAGCGCGTATTCCAATCATCGCCATCACCGCCCGTAGCAACGAAGTGGATAAAATTGTCGGTTTAGAAAGTGGTGCCGATGATTACATCGTCAAGCCATTTGGATTGGGCGAATTTTTGGCGCGGGTGCGTGCTGTATTACGCCGTTTGGTAGACCGCCCTGTTGTGCATCAAGATGAGATCATCTCCAATGATATTCGGCTCAATCTGACAGGTCGGCGCGTGTTCAAAAATGAAGAAGAAATTCGCCTGAGCAACAAAGAATTCGACCTGCTGGCGGAACTCATGCGAAATAAAAGCGCCGTGTTAACGCGTGATTTAATCCTCACCAAAGTTTGGGGATACGATTATTTTGTAGATAAACGCACAGTAGATGTGCATATTCGCTGGCTCAGAGAAAAAATTGAGGACGATGCCTCTAACCCCAAACGGATTGTCACCGTGCGTGGGGTTGGGTATCGTTTTGAGGGATAATCGACAGTTATGGAATGGTTCATCATCATGATTTTGCTCATCACCCTCGCGGGGTTGGGTATTGTTACCTATGCGTTGTTTCAACAACAAAAATTGACCCATATACAGGTCAAAAATCTACAATCGCAACTGGTCACAGCCACACAACCGACCATAACATCCAAGCCAATAGAACCACCCAAACCCGTCATCACACCTGCCCCACCACCCATGCCGATACCAACTTCATCCAATGATGTGCCTATTTATAAAATTTTGGCAGATGGTGCTTATGATGTCTTGTTGGTGATAGACACCAGCTT
>CAZFZJ010000047.1:1596-2277 GCA_964523665.1 uncultured Candidatus Saccharibacteria bacterium | reverse complement strand
AAAGTTATTCAATAAATCGCCATTGATGGGGTCATCGCTCAAAGATATCACCGACCTGCCCGAATTAGAGCTGATGGTGAGCGATGCGCTGGTCAATGAAGAGGAATCATTTGAAGAACAAATGCTGTATAAAGAGCGTCATTATCGCGTGCGGACGCAAGTGTATCGGCATAATGACCGTCCATATGTGCGCCTCGCCATGAGCGACATCACCCAATTGGTCAAACTGAACCGCGCACGACGCGATATGGTGGCGATTATCACCCATGAACTCCGCACACCGATTGCCAACATCCGGTTGATTATCGATAACCTGTTTCATGATCAAGATAAACCAAAGCGGAAAGATAGCATCTCATCTTTGCGGAATATCGCCCGCGAGACAGAAAATCGACTGCCCCGATTCGATCATCGATAAATCGGACATTTGATGTGGCTGGTACAAGAAATGTCCGATTTATCGATGATCGAATCGGGGCAGTCGATTGTGCGGATGATCGAAAATAATCTGCGACAAATGGTATTAGATGCGATAGAACGACTAGAGCAACGGATTGAAGTGCATAATATCATCGTACAAAATAATGTACCCGCCCATTTCATGGTGTTATGTGACCGCGACCTGATTCAACGGGTATTGGTCAATCTGATTCATAACGCCATTAAGTGGTCGCGGTCACA
>CAZFZJ010000047.1:0-1573 GCA_964523665.1 uncultured Candidatus Saccharibacteria bacterium | reverse complement strand
AACCATCACCATCAACGCCCAAAATGGTGGTGATGAAGTGACAATCAGCGTATTCGATAACGGACCAGGGGTATCGCCCGACCAAGTAGACCGCATTTTTGAGCGGTTTTATCAGGTCGATGCGTCCCGCTCTGGTGGTGAAGGCACGGGGCTAGGATTGGCGATTTGTCGGCATATTGTCGAGGCGCATGGTGGCAAAATTTGGGCAGAAGCCAACACTGTTAACAAAGGTGGGCGGTTTTTCTTCACCCTGTTGAGCGCATTGGGGGAATAAATCACCCTATATCCCATCCCCTGCGCGCACATCGCCGAGCGTCTTCGCCGATTTCACGGCATCCCGAATGGCACTTGCCATCGCTTCGGCGGCAAATGCGCCTACCACACTCACATTCGCTTCTATTTCACCAGTCGCCAATGCGAAAATCGTATCACCATCGAACAGAGTATGAGCAGGACGTATCGCCTGTGCCAGACCATCCTGCGCCATTTGGGCAACTTTGTTGACCGCCTCTTTAGTCAGTTTGGCATTGGTGACGACCACGCCTATCACCGTATTACTGCTATCAGGTGGTGTCATACGTGCCATACCACGCATGGCGTTGAGCATCCCCATAAACGACCCATCTGGATTGCGAATGCCAGCGATGATATGTCCGTGTTCATCGACCACATCACCAACAGCATTGACCGCTACCAACGCGCCGACCATCAATTCATCATCAATGCGGATGAGCGATGAACCCAAACCGCCTTTTGTGGCAGATGGATTGCCGAATAAGCCCCCTACCCGACAGCCCATACCCGCGCCGATGTTGCCACTGGTTACGGGTTCTGATGATGCCGACAAACAGGCTTGATAGCCCATATCGGCATTCGGACGGATGGTAGGGTCGCCCATATACAAATCCATCAGGATAGCGGTGGGGACAATCGGCACAACAAATGGTGGTACAGGATAACCAATCCCTTGCTCTTCACAATAACGCATCACACCATCGGCAACCGCCAAGCCATAAGCACTACCACCAGAAAGTGCCACCGCATGAACTTGCTGGACAAGGTGCATGGGTCGCAATAAATCGGTCTCACGGGTGCCAGGCGCACCACCGCGTTGGTCTACCCCACCCACTGTATTGGGTGGACACAAGATGACGGTACATCCCGTCATCCCTGCTTCGGATGTGCTATGCCCGACACGAATGCCATTAATGGCGGTGATAGAATTGTTCATCAGATGATCCTCACTTGAATACAACAGTCTTATTCTGATAGACCAAAACACGATTCCCCAAATGCGCCCATATCGCCCGTGATAGCACCGTCTTTTCGAGGTCTTTGCCTTTGCGAATCATCTCGCTCACCGAATCACGATGGTCTACCCGCGTGACATCTTGCTCGATGATTGGACCAGCATCCAATTCGGCAGTGACGTAATGGCTGGTCGCGCCGATAATCTTCACCCCGCGCTCATAGGCTTGATGATAGGGCTTGGCACCAGGGAAGGCAGGCAAAAATGAGTGATGAATATTGATGATGCGGTTCGGATATTGGGCGATAAAATCGGGGGTGATGA
>CAZFZJ010000046.1:955-3621 GCA_964523665.1 uncultured Candidatus Saccharibacteria bacterium | reverse complement strand
AGTTCATAGATACACATTTTACTCAATGTGTTACCTATGTTTCTCAGCCTAAACGCAATTTAGTATCCGTAACACCCAATTTACCATTTTCACCACGAGTAACTACCGTCACATGTCCACTACCGTCAGAAGAGAATCTCGGAGGCGTGATCGCAACGACAGCTCGATCTGTACCTTGTATTTCGCATTGCTCTAGTGGAATAGCAACATTACCATTCCCCAAGCCTCCTATCTCATCAATTAAATATATTGTTGCGTTACCTTCCATAATTACATTCTACTAATTTACTAGGTGAAATTGTATCACAACCATAATTTTTATAGAATACACAAGACCTGATATGATGGAGCCTTCTCAGAGATTCGAACTCTGGACCTGCGGTTTACAAAACCGCCGCTCTAGCCAACTGAGCTAAGAAGGCATATGAACATTTGATATATTTTACTATTAACTACCCCAGCTCTCATCAAGTATGGCGGCAAAATACGTTGATTTTGCCTAAGCCAACTGAGCTAAGAAGGCACATTGATATTCTAGCAAAAATACTTACCAGAACAAGATTAACAAACTGGAGCCGAGACCGGGGATCGAACCCGGGACCTCATCCTTACCATGGATGCGCTCTACCATCTGAGCTATCTCGGCATAATATCACTATTTCTGAACTTCAATATTCTATCAATATTTTAAAATCTTAAAAAGAAAATTAAATTGAACAAAAATGTCGTTATCGGAAAAACAATCTTCTCAACCGCACCCGTAATCAAAATAACAATCAATACATAAACCCCATATTGCCTTGTCTGATACCACTGATTCGCTAAATGATTAGGCAACAACCCCGCTAAAACTTTGAATCCATCTAACGGTTCAACAGGAATCAAATTGAAAACTGCCAATGTTATATTTAATTGAGCAAACAAAACAATAATGGGTAAACTTTGTAGATATAAATCTGAACCGAGTACAATTGGTAACACTCCAGAATTAACAATCAATGAGCAAATAATTGCCAACAAAATATTCATTGCCGGCCCTGCAAATGCCACTAAAGCTATATCCCGTTTCGCATTTTTTAAATTATAGGGATTAAATTCAACTGCTCTACCCCATCCGAATCCCACAATTATTATCAACAAAGTCCCAATAGGATCTAGATGATTAATTGGATTTAAAGTTAATCTCCCCTGAAACTTCGGCGTATTATCCCCTAACCAATATGCAGAGTAAGCATGCGCTGCTTCATGCAAACCAATTGCCAAAATAATAGCACCTATAAATGCCAAACCTAGCAACGGATTTCCAATTAATAGATTCAATATCTGAAACATAGTGAGAGTATACCAAAGGACGAACCATTATGGATTCAAACCGGGCATCCCAGCGAGTACAAATAACCTTGGCAAAAAGACAATCAAACCGATCCCGATTGCAAACAGAACTGAAAGTAATACCGCACCAGCAGAGACATCTTTTGCTACACCTATCATCTTCATAAATTCTCCACCGGAGATCTCATCCCCTAAAGCTTCTATCGCAGTATTTATCATTTCCATAGCAAAAACCAACGAACTTACTACCATTAGAGCCAAAAATTCAGTTAATGTTACTCTATACAAGTAAGAGGCTAAAATCACTAATGTAAAAAATAATGCATGAAACCTAAAATTTGGCTGTGTCTTATACGCAAGCATAATTCCATTAAACGCATTTTTGAAAGATATATTGTGCTTTTTTCGATCGTATTTGACCGGCTCAACCATTTTGTAATGAGGCATATATAGATATTAACATATGAAAGAGTGTAGCGAGTATCCATCCAACCTGACAACTATAGGACTTATTGTATAATTCAAGCATGGAATATTCAGAAGAAACAGATATTCGTGATGCTAAATCGCGTTATTGTGACGTACAAGACGTACAAATGGAAGGATGCAATAGGCAAAATCGATTACGGCGGCGTGTGCCACCGATATAATAGCTATAGGGATAGCAGTGGCTATAGTAACTAATGCATGCGTGCCCAATCTCGATGGGGTGATAATACCTGTTTGTGGCCGACCTGTTGAGGAAGTGCACGAGCAAGGTTGTGCACCAGACAACTTAGAACAAGGAACTCCGCAAACATAATAACACTTGAACAACTTGCGGATGGCTCTCAATAATAAAAATCCAAGAAGTTGCGTTTTTGCATTGCTAATACAAACAAAACGGTGCCTTAGACAAAGCCGTAGGAGTAATAACAACCTTTATGTTATAATTCCTGCGTGTTTAATCCCGTAAAATTCATACAACAAACCAAAGACGAGTTAAAAAAAATTACCTGGCCAACACGTGAAAAAACTATAAGATTGACCAGCGTTGTAATAATTGTTAGTCTTATCGTCAGTACTTATCTTGGGGCACTAGATTTAGTCTTCAATGAGTTGCTTAAAATAGTAATAAACTTAAAATAATGTCAGACCAAGAACCAAAACAAGATGAGTTGATTCAGAAAAGAAAATCAGCTCCAACTTCAATCAAATACAGTAAAACCACTAACCCAAAGGCTTTGTGGTATGTTGTTCACACCTATTCAGGCCATGAACGAAAAGTCGCAATAACATTAGGCGAAAGAGTTAATGTAATGGATATTAGCAATAAAATCCAAGAAGTTTTAATC
>CAZFZJ010000046.1:0-940 GCA_964523665.1 uncultured Candidatus Saccharibacteria bacterium | reverse complement strand
CCCAACACAAAAGAAAATCATTATAACAAGCGGGAAAAAGAAAGAAATCGACGAAAGAATGTTCCCAGGATATATATTGGTTCGAGCAGAAATTGATGATAATGTATGGCACACAATTAGAAGCACACCAGGCGTAACCGGTTTTGTTGGAGTTGGTAACCAACCTACCCCATTAAGTAAAAAAGAAGTTGATTCAATCATCACCTACATGGCGATTGACACACCTAAATTTGAAACCAAATTTAATGTTGGAGACCCTGTTAAGATTACCGAAGGTGTATTTAAAGACTTTATGGGCAAAGTAAATAAGGTCATGACCGATCAAGGTCGATTAGAAGTATTAGTGTCAGTTTTTGATAGAGAAACACCTGTAGAAGTCGACTTTACGCAAGTCTCATCTGTCTAACAAAGCGGTTCTTAGGTGGATGCAAAATAGAGTATTGAAAAATACCCCTACATTGCAATAAAATATCAAAGTATCAAATTATGGCAAAGTTAAAAGCAATCGTAAAACTTAATATTGAAGCAGGAAAAGCAAACCCAGCTCCACCTGTTGGCCCCGCACTAGGTCAACATGGAGTTCAAATCATGAAATTCTGTACTGAGTTCAATCAACGAACTCAAGGAATGGATGGTATTTGCCCAGCATTAATAACGATAATGGACGACGGTTCTTTTACCTTTGTTCTAAAAACACCTCCCGCATCTAGCCTTATTCTTAAAGCATTAAAACAAGAAAAAGGTTCAGGAGCACCAAATAAAAACAAGATTGGCATAATCACAAAAGCACAGCTAGAAGAAATTGCCGAGAAGAAGATGCCTGATTTAAATGCCCGCACAGTTGACCAAGCGGTTAAAATCATTGCTGGCACTGCACGAAGTATGGGAGTAGAAGTTGAAGGACTATAAAAATGCCAAAAGAAAAAACAGCCAACACAAT
>CAZFZJ010000045.1:2484-4111 GCA_964523665.1 uncultured Candidatus Saccharibacteria bacterium | reverse complement strand
CACAGGGCGTGTGCCATTCATGGGGGATACATCGTATGCGATTGTTCACGCACAAATTACAGAGAGACCACCATCACCACGCCACATTAATCCGAACATCCCGCCATCGGTCGAGGCGGTGTTGTTGCGGGCGTTATCTAAAAATCGAGATGACCGCTATCCATCGGTCACGGCGCTGGTCGATGCTTATCGAGATGCCATACAAGGCGCGACAGAATTTTCACCTGTGATACAAATCGCCCCACGCGAACAAACACCACCCCATGTGCAACCCAATGTGGTCGTGGAACGGCTCGATAAAGTCATCCAAACATGGGCAGAAGAGAGCCAAATTCATACGCTCAAACCGCCAACCGATGAGCCTAAAAAATGGGAAGCCACCGTCAATATTGGCTCTCGCCCGATGATCCATATCAAAAGTGATAGCAAAGGACATGCCGAAGCCAAGACAGACGATGATGACAGTGAGGTCACTTATAAAGATGACCCAAACCTCACCCCAGAACAAAATTTGCGGGCAAAAATCGAGAAGCGTGTGCGAAAACGCGCCCAAGCACAAGGCGAATGGATAACGCATGTCCTGTTTTATTTGGCAATCAACCATTTCATTTTTCATTGGACATGGTGGATTGCCGTGTTATGGGGCTTGGGGTTATTCAGCCAGTTCATGGAATATCAGGGCAAGTATGGCTTGCTATACTATCGGCGCGAAAGACAAATTGAGCGCGAAATGGAACGCGAACGCCGTCGTTTGTATGCGTCTGATAGTTATCTTGAAAAGCGTAAAAATGTATACGATGACGAAAATATCTCGCTACGCCTGACAGATGATGGTGAGTTGACCGCCTCTGTAATAGATGATATGCGTTATAAGTCCAAGAAGAAGTAGGGTTAATTAGTCCTAAAGACAAGCATTAAAAATCAATGTATCATCAAGTTATGAAGAGGTGTAAATATGTCCGTACCAACAACCATTGGTGGGTATAAAATTATTGGACAAATTGGTGCGGGGGGCATGGCAACGGTTTATGAGGCGTATCATGAAAAATTAGACCGTCATGTTGCCATTAAATGGATGCACGCCAGTTTTGTTCAAGATCGTCAATTTGTGGGACGCTTTGAACGCGAAGCCCGTATTGTGGCACGCCTCGATCACCCGAATATCGTGCCGATTTATGGTTACGATACCCACGACAATCGCCCCTATCTGGTCATGAAATATATCGGCGGGCAAACCCTGAAAGACCGTATGGCGCAATCACCACTCACCTTGACAGAGATTATATCGGTGATGAACACCGTTGCAGGTGCGTTAGATTATGCACATACACAAGGTGTTTTGCACCGCGACCTCAAGCCATCGAACATCATTTTAGATGAAGCAGGCATGGCATATCTGACCGATTTTGGTCTGGCACGCATCACACATCAGGGCGAAAGCACGCTCTCTGCCGATTCGATGTTGGGGACACCGCACTACATATCCCCAGAACAAGCCCTGGGCGATAAAACATTAGACGGGCGTACCGATGTGTATTCATTTGGTGTGTTGCTATATGAGATGTTGGTGGGGCGCTTGCCTTTCACCGCCGATACGCCATATGCCATCGTCCATAAACATATCTAT
>CAZFZJ010000045.1:782-2350 GCA_964523665.1 uncultured Candidatus Saccharibacteria bacterium | reverse complement strand
CCGATTTGATGCGGGCATTGCAAACAACGGGTGTGGATGAATTGGATGCCAGTCGGATTGAACGCGCCCAACAACTAAGCCAATCCATTGTCATGAATACCCCTGGTGGACGGCGTTATTCTACGGTGTCGATTGTTAACGGGCGTAAATTGGTCATGCTCCCCGATGTTCATCCGCAAATGATGGCACAACAGGCACAAGCCTTATCGTGGCAGGGATGGATAGCCCTATTCATGGAGCGCCTGAAAGAGGCGATAGACGATATTCGCGCTCAATTGCGCCAACGCGGTATTAAAGACCGTGTGAAAACGGTCACGGTCGAATTCACCGATACCATCCGTCAGGTGACAGATGGCGCGGTCGATATTCAGATTGCTGGTCTCACCAAGCCGAGCGATAACCAGACTCTGCCTGTAGGGCGTATACAAGCCGCCGCGCCTGTTCAACGACGCAATATCCGCATGTTACAAGAAGATTGGGGGATAGATGAAGATTTTGTCCGCCGCCGTGTCAAAAAGCGCCTAGAAGATAGGCGTGGGTTAATTGCTCATGTGGCGATATATGCTGTTGTCGCATTGGGTTTAGTGGGCATCAGCCCTGCTTTACAACAAGCCCTCGCTTC
Organism: uncultured Candidatus Saccharibacteria bacterium; assembly: GCA_964523665.1. Lineage (GTDB taxonomy): Bacteria > Patescibacteriota > WWE3 > 2-01-FULL-39-13 > 2-01-FULL-39-13 > CAZFZJ01. Next base: position 1,728 of record CAZFZJ010000045.1, on the reverse strand, counting down.
TTTCCTTGCATCGCCCGATTTTATCGAGGCGGTGGGTCAATCGACCGCATCATCTTTAGCCCCATTAGGCAGGTTGCCTGTGGAACTCATCATCATCTTAGGTTGGGGAGGAGGTGTTTTATCGCATATTGTCAGAGTATTTTATCGTACAGGTCGTCGGCAACAAAATAAACTCGACATCATCAACCGCGAGATGACCGACCTGCATGGTGCAGACTGGCGCTATACCGTGACCGATAAAGAATATCGTCCCATTCGGGAATGGGTGCGTCGGCGCTTCAAACGCAGGCTCGATTTTATGACCCACGCCATCAACACCACCATGAATACCATTATCATCCTCATGATATTGCCCATTTTGCAACAATTGGTCTTGAATTTTACGCAGAGCGCTTTTATTGCTCAATTGCCCGTTTTAATTCTTGTTGTTATGTTGGGTGTGTTATTGATTCACGGTATTGGTGTCGCCATTGCTGAATTGTTCGATACAGGACGCGAGCGCCAAATTCAGCGCGAAGTCGCCAAAGAAAAAGCCCGTTTGGGACTAGACCCATACGAGAAAGCAAAAAATTCGTTATCATCCATTGATAAACGTAAAAATTCAAATGAAGATGATTATATCGGAGTTCGCCTAACTGCGGATGGAGAACTATCCGAAAGTACAGTTTCGCAATTTTATGAAATGCAGGGGCTTGCGAATGAAGATAACAACAGGTAACATTCCTAATTTGCATATGTTTTTTATGAATTAAGATATACTGCAATACCAATAAAGAGGAGGATGGTATGATAGATGTTCGCTTATTCGAGGATATAATACAAAATTATCGTGATAATCATTGGATACTTGAACACGAACAAGCAATTTTTGATGCCGTTGCGAATGACTTAAAAAGCCAAGATACACTTGATGACGCTATTCAGAGTTTGGTGATCGTCTTTCCGA
>CAZFZJ010000045.1:0-746 GCA_964523665.1 uncultured Candidatus Saccharibacteria bacterium | reverse complement strand
GGGCAAGCTCATCCGCGAAGCCTTTAATAAAGTGGTCTCTCCAGAGGACGACTTTATCTTCCCATATGCCGATGAAAATGGTATTCACAGCATGTATGTTGTTCAAATTAGAGAAGCACCATCCCAATTGCCCACCAAGACCAAAAGAAAAAAGCGCGAATTGGTGCATCCACAGGCATTTTTTGAAATGTATCTGACCTTGTTGATGATGAAATTTTATGAAGGGAAAATCAATATCACATCGGATATCATGATGGATATGCTGATTTTGGCGCGATCGGTCAATGACCCATATCTGGCGAATAAAACCTATCAGACCATTGCTTATATCCATAATGAACGCGCAGAATTTGAACAAGCACGCATGTTTGCCGAAAAAGCATGGGATTATTGGTCAACTGTGCCTAGTCCACTAGAGGCATTTTTAACCGCATATGCTTTATATGTGGCATATTCTGGTCTTGGTGATTCGCAATTGGCTCCTCAATGGGAATACACCGCCCGCCACATCCGAGATGACGAAAATGCCTATGGTCATCGTGATATCTTAGAGCATCTCCATGTCCGTTTTTAATCAGTTGAATTGTGAAGAAGAGAGTGGGGTCTCTTCGCTTTTTTAGACCCGCACACGTCCCGTTCATGGGTGGATTTGTTTGACCCATCTTTTTTTCTCTTCCCCTGTTAAAAATCCATCTGCACCACCAATACCCCCAATTTTATACGCTGCAAATACCATCGCACTCCGC
>CAZFZJ010000044.1:3483-4125 GCA_964523665.1 uncultured Candidatus Saccharibacteria bacterium | reverse complement strand
CTAGAGTATAAAAGCTCCTCGAGGGCTTCCCACTCTGATGTATTACCAAGATCAGGAGATTTGAGGCGAGAAAACAAAGATTGCCAAAACCCCTTTTCTGCAAGTGTAGGGAGGGAAGGGGGAGGGGAGACATGAGATTCGGGTTCCGGAGTGGCCCCGCTCTGTGTGGGTTCCGCTAGGACCTCTTTCGCTGACTTGACATTTGGGTCAGCTGGTTCAACCGAACTAGAAGTTGATCTGTCGGGAGTCTTGTTTGCTAAGGGGGGTAAAGCCTTTCGTGTGCGCCTTTTAGCTCCCAGTATAGCCGCAAAAAAAATAACAAAAATAGCAATCAGACTTAGTAGTAACCATTTTTCCGTAGCGTTAATCATGGCTTAGCCTCATGAATGATCATATCCTGCGTAGCCTCACATCTTTTGGTTCTTACAGACACCGTTCTACTTCACGAGCTCATCAAAGGGAACTCCAGGCAATAGGTACAAGGGGCGCCCCAGTAAAGAACTTGGTAACAGGCGTCCCATCACGTGCTGAGTGATTTTCATGGCCTGGGTCTGTCCAGAGTCTTCCTCCACGGCGAACCAATCCAGCCAACTCGGGCGATCGGGCTTGATGTAAAGAGGTTCAAGCTCGGAATGTCCCGCC
>CAZFZJ010000044.1:0-3473 GCA_964523665.1 uncultured Candidatus Saccharibacteria bacterium | reverse complement strand
TCAGACGCTTTAAGAATCGCCTCTTTTAAAGAGCCGACTTGGTCGATGAGGCCAAGTTCCACCGCCTGCAATCCGGTGAGTACTCGACCATCTGTGCTGCTTTCAAGGGCCTCAGGAGACATTTTGCGCTCAGTCCTCACAGCGTCTAAAAACTGCTGATAGACGTTACCTATCAAGTTTTGAAACAACTCCCTTTCGTCTTCGCGCATACTTCGCCACTCGGCACCTGAGTCTTTATACTTTCCGGAGGTGATTGAAAAGCGCTTCACCTTAGCCCAGTCGTAAAGTCCCTCCAGATTCAAAAACTCCATGATAACGCCCACAGAGCCCACCAAGGTTCCGGGAGCAGTTATAATGTGGCTAGCTCCCAAAGCCGTGTAGTAGGCCCCGCTCGCCAGAACTTGGTTGCTGTAAACCACAACAGGTTTTTTTTCTTCATCACGAATGCGTTTGAGAAATTGATAAAGCTCTTGTGAGGGGCCAACCACACCTCCGGGGCTATTCACAATAAACACAAAGGCAGCGACATTCTTTTTCTTCAGATATGGCTCGACTTTCTTAATCCATTGATCGCCCGATACAATGACTCCTTTGAGCTCATGGACCAGGATGCGAGGGCGGAGCAAGGAGGTGGTCTGCGTGAGTGTTTCGGGCGCCGTCCAATCTAAGACAAAATAAGTGCTCGTGGCTGCGATGAGCAAAAGGCCAATAAGATGAATCCAGTTTTTTGTTGATTTGCGCATAGTTCACTTTTACTCAAGTCCCGCTTTTATTGTCATGAAAGATTTTTCTAGCAAAAGATTTTTGACACGGTCGGAAGAGCTGTCGATACTAAATTAATGCTCGATTTTAAAGCCTCCGCAATGGCACTTCTACTGGGCGGCATTGGGCTTTTTATGTTAGGGGCCTCTTTAGCCTCTGAGTCCCTAGAGAAACTAGCAGCACAACGCTTGCAACAGCTTTTTTCGAAGATTCGTAACAGCCCCTTTGTCGCTGTTGTCGTGGGGATTCTTATCACTTTTATCCTACAAAGCTCAGGAGCTGTTACCAGTATGTTGGTGGGCCTAGGCACGGCAAGGGTGATTCAGCTGCGTGGCGTGATGGGCGTGATTCTCGGGACGGCGATTGGCTCGACTTTGACCGTGCAGTTTTTGTCTTTGAACCTGGGGGCGGATAGTTTGGTGCCCTTATTTTTGGCTTCCATGGTAGCGATGATCACCAAAAAGCCCGGCGTCAAGCAGGCGATGCTGGCAGTGATGGGTTTTTGTTTACTTTTTTTGGGGATGTCGCTCATGGGGAGTGGGGCGAAGTTGATTGCATCCGAGCTTCTGCTGAAAGCTTTGATCTCGGAATACGCCAAAAGTCATACGACCAATTTTATTGTTTCAGCTGTCTTTTGTGCTTTTGTTCATTCCAGTGCTGTGACCGTGGGGCTTGCGATGAATCTCACCCAAGCAGGCTTTATTGACTTCGATCAGGCTCTTTTTTGGGTTTTAGGGGCTAACGTAGGCACGACCTCCACAGCTCTCATTGCCGCTAGTGGTAGCAATCATATCGGAAAACAAGTCGCATGGGCTCACTTTTTTTATAAATTAACCAGTGCTCTACTTTTTATGTTACCGCCCGTCCAGTCTTTTTTGATTTGGTTTGTGACCCGGTGGACCGATGATCCCTTTCGGGCTATTGCTAACAGCCATTTGTGGTTCAATGTCTTATCGGCTGTGATGTTTTTTCCTTTCATTGGGTATGGGGCTCGTTTGATCGAGAACTTGTTTCCTCCCGATCCTAAAGACGATTTCGCTACCGAGTTTTTGAAGCTGAATCACTATTCTAATCCTAGCTTGGCTGTCTCGTATGCCCAACGAGAAGTCTTACGAGTAGCCGATCTGGTCTTGGGAATGTTGCGGGATTCCATTCATCTTTTTGAACACTATGACCGCAACCTTGTGGAGTCCTTGCGAGCCAGGGACAAGCAAATCGATTTTTTATACCGCGAAATTAAGCTTTTTTTGCTAGATCATGCTAATCGGCGAATTGGCGGTGTGGAAAAGCACATCATGGAACTTATCACTTTTTTGACCGATCTTGAGCGGGCTGCGGATGCGATTGATATCAATCTGATTCAGCTGGCTATGAAAAAGCACAACTTAAAATTAAATTTCTCTGACGAGGGAGCCCGTGAAATTCGCCAAATGTACGAGGAGTCTTTGAAGGCTGCGACATTGGGTATTAATGCCTTCACCGAGAAAAGTCTTTGTGCCAAGGCCATCGAGGAAAAACGTTCATTAACCCGTTTGGAACGAGAGCTGCGAGAGCACCATATTGATCGGCTGAATCGGGGCTTAGTTGACTCGATCAACACCAGTAGTATTCATTTGGATGTACTGAATGAGTATCGGCGAATTGGCTCTTTGATTTGCTCTCACGCTTATGGTCATATTTAGTTTCGAAAAATGATTGCATACTGGATTTCTTTTCCGTATAAACACATTTTGTATCATCTGGTAAGGGGTGGTAGTTAAGTTGGTTATAACGCCCGCCTGTCACGCGGGAGGCCGCGGGTTCAAGTCCCGTCCACCCCGCCAACTTGGGGCTCTTTCGGCTCTTTCTCATATACGGAGGCATCCGTTAGCTGGGTAACAGTTGGGTAGCATAGTGAGCCGGCAGCAGTCATTATCGCGCAGCGTAAATTGAGTTTTGGAGGCTCTTTCTCATATACGGAGCATTCTTTATTTATCCCGTACAGCTAAAAACCACTATAAAGCGGCAGTCGAGCTGGAAAAAGTTTTTCAAATCAATCACTCCATCTATACTCAGGTGACTGAAATAAGAGTTGAACTACGTAACTTAGCTTTGATGACTCAAAGTGAGGGGCAAAAGCGAGATTCCCGTAAATTTATCGAGGAACGAGTGCAGAGTGTCGAGTCCCAACTAGAATCTGTAAGAGGCTTTTTTCAAAAGCGCGCATGGGATATGGGGCTAATCGCTGAGTTGGAGGGCTCATGGAAGGAGTTTTTGGATATCCGCAATAAGGTTTTGTCTATCACCGCTGATTTAAATGAAGCTAATCTGCTCGAAGCTCAAAAAATTTTCGTAGGTCCTTGTCATACATCGGCGACTCAATTGCTAACCATCTCTAATAAGATCTCGGAGCAAATGAAGTTGAGCCTCGACAGGGAATCTGCTGGTCACCAGCGAACCTTGGAGATCCTCAATGCAACAACTATGTTCGGCTTACCCGCCATTTTGCTCAGTCTCTTCTTTTTGGGAAGGGCAATCTCTCAACGCGTCACCTCAAGTATCAGCTCAGGTGTGCAAAATCTCTCCCATCAGATGAGACTTTTTGATGAGCGCATGGAAAATCTCAAACGTATGAGTGAGCGCTTGTCGTCTGCGAGCACTCAAAGCTCGGCCTCTCTTGAGGAGATAGTGGCTTCCATGGAGGAAATTTCTTCGCAGGTGCAGCTTAATAG
>CAZFZJ010000043.1:0-4342 GCA_964523665.1 uncultured Candidatus Saccharibacteria bacterium | reverse complement strand
AGCCATAGACAATAGTTCTAAATCTAGTACCTCTAAAGTGTTACCTATGTACCCGACCCATACGTAGACTTAGTTGACTTAGATCTTGCAGGAACTCCGGATCAAAAATATCAGCTGCTAAAGTTACTGCAAGGTGGAATGAACTTAACGATTTGTGTTAAACTCTCATTTCTGTCACGTTATCGTCAATTGACATTCTCTTTACAAGTAGTAAATTTAACTTAATGAGTAACACTCAGAATATCCTGTGGTGAGCGTACATTTAAATTAAGCGATTCGCACAAGCTTAGAACTCGAGCGCCCGATTTGCTTTTAGGGAAACCTAAAAGCTTAGGACATGCTCAACGTCGATTCAACCGGGTCGGCTCTATAAATGTAACGTCACCGCGGGAGGAATTATCCCGAGTATAAATATCCCGATAAAAGGGATATTTTTTTTGGTACAATATCCGCGTTATGGCAAAGAAAAAAGGACACAGACAATTAATGCTCTTAGTTTGCTCAGAATGTGAACAGAGTCAATACATTACTGAAAAGAACAAGATTAATACTCCCGATAAGTTGGAGTTGAAAAAGTTTTGTTCAAATTGCAGAAAGTCCACTCTTCATAAGGAAAAAACTAGATTGAAATAAAATAGCAAATGAACCTAAAGATAAGCACTTAGCGGCGATATCAAAATTAGGATTCTCTCATGGAGACCATGAAAGACCTGGGAATTATCGATTCACATTTAGTGAAATCTTTTGTAAAGAAGGACTCAAAACGATTACAAGATGTATTGAAGTCAGATTGATAAAAGAAAACCTTGTTCCAAATAGTCACGAAGCTTAGCTAGAAATTAAAAGAATCCTAGATGAATCTCCTACAGAGATGCTTTTGTTTTAATTAACCTTGAGGGGCAGGTGAGGATTAAGCCTCAGGTACATCGCTCAGTAGAGTCTTACCAGGCGGTTCTAATGAGCTTATGTGTAAGATACGAAAGATAATGAGGATGATGAAGCTGTATGGCATGATTTCGGGATATATGATTTACCCTTTGTTAATCTCAAAGAAACTGGCAACGGAAGTATGTATTATAGATACCCGAATTTGGTATCAATACCAAAACAACTGTAGTTAATGTAAAATATATCAATAACACAGAGGAGGGTCGGTTAATTGGCAAACCACGGGTCTCCAAAACCCGGACTGTGGGTTCGAGCCCCACCCCTCCTGCCATAATTGTTTTACTAATCCTGTTGGTAAAACTTCACACTTCTTGTTGTACTTGATATCCTAAACCCATGAATCAAAACTCAATTGATAATCTGGAGTCGTTAGGTATTCCTCTAAGAGGTGTAAGCTCTGTGAGTGATGGTGCTATTGAATTGAACTTATTACTCCCAGATCGAGGCATCCACTTAAACGATACCGAACAAGTATTTAATCAGAAGGAAGATGCTACTCCAGCTAATAGAATTAGACATGACATTGCCTATTCTGCAATGGCGTTATATTGGTTCATTGAAAATAAGAACGGTTACCACAATATCGAACACACAGGTGATACTTTGCGATTTTCTGATCGGGTGTTACATAAGGAAATATTGCGTGAGGCATTTAGAATCACAGAGGAGCTAAAACGTTATAATGCAACGGTTGCTAAAGATGAACAAATTACATTAGAAGAACTTCCGGGATTATTTGGAATTGTTTGGTTGGTTCATGACATGGGAAATAACGGTAGACTAGATTCTCGGTTAACAGATGTAATGATAGATCATGTCAACTCCCCTGATTCAAAACTTGGAGGATTTGCTGATGCTGCAAATGTTGCGCTTCAAGCTAATGTTCCTAGTATATTATCCAATTACAATAATTCAGGACTGATTCCGGTGGAACATTCAGAAGTCGATGCAGTAGATAACTCTCGCTTGATTGCAAAATTTTTGCTTACTTATACAATTTCAACGTGGGTTGCTGCAGCCGAGATAAATGAGGAGGAAGGCAAGATGTTATTAAAACGATATAGCAGTTTTATTGATTCCATGATTTCATACACGGAGATGAATGTTCATGATGAAAGTCAACGGATTCGTAATGGAACTCTTCTTCCTTTCGAGGCATTTGTGAAAACTTTAGATCGGGTGGCGACATATGCAGGAAAGACGGAAGGCGAAGTTTGGAATAAGATCACTGCATTAGCAAGAGAGAAAGTAGAGGATGGTGAGCATGCTGCACTAACGAGAAATCAGTTATTTAATTTTGCATCAGATACACTTACAATATTTTATCCGAATGATGCAGAAAATATTCGGGATGCATTAAAGTCGCAAGGCTTAAAAATTCCACAAAGAGAATATTCAGAAGAAGATGGTAATTCGAGGCAATATGACTGGTATGAAATTGCAGAATTTTAACCCCATTTAACTTCGATCAAAATATTTTTAGGTAACTCTTCTTGGGTATACTTGTCTACGACAGCTTGTAGTTGAATTTGTTTTGTTTCTTTAGCACTCATTGAAGGGAGACTGTTCACGTATACTGCAAAAACTATTGGGTTCGACATTTTCTGCAATCTCTCCTTGTATATTTATTGCCATAAATCCTTTTGATTCACCTTGTGGCTGGAATGCAAATAAATTCCTCTTTAAAATTTGCAGGAATCATTTGGTTATTAATTCAGTGGAGATTTGTACATTTTGAATCGGTATTAATTTCAAAGTTTCTTGATTAAACAAATATAGATTATTTTTGGTATCACTAAAAATAATCTATCCTTTTGCCGTTGTAATCATGTGAGCTTAATTGATAAAGTCCATTCTGATGGTATTTTGTTAAATCAATCAATAATTTTTTGTTAAAATTCGTTAAATCGAAAGTATAAAGTTTCGTGATATATTTTGTTCCGAACGTTGTTTCATCCACATCCCTCGTAACATATTCAAATATAATCCCTTGTTCTATTAGGAGGATAATAATGCAGATATTCACTTTTCTCACATTTCGCATTTAGTTCATATTTTTGGCTAAGTTTTAAGTCTCTATCCATTCTTCGAATTTCAGTAAAACTTTAACATACATCTCCTTCGCCTCCGAATACATAATTGCTGTTCCCGATTTTTTCAATTCCCGGGTTATGAATTTCTTCGGTATACTCATAAACTTCCCTGTGTTTGTTTTTAACCGAACAATACCTCCATCAGATAAATAAGCACCAAAAGTGAAGAAACGTAGTCGTCGATTTCATCTAACCCTCCATAGTAAGAACCGATATGCTTTTGTTCTTGTGCTGCGAAAGCTGATTTTAGTTTATCGATAGATTGAATAGGGAACATACTAAAAAATCTACTTGTTCACCAGTATTTAAATCAAAAACTTTTTCTGTGTATTGTCGTGTTACTAAAAGATAATGACTACAAATTGATGGAGAATTGTAATCTTCTGAAGTCATCATTAGTTTCTTTGATCCATCTTGGTTTATGAAGTAATAATATATCTGTTATTTTTGATCCTTTGGAGTAGGAGAAATCGAAGTGGTTGTTTGAACAGTAAAATCATGAACCGATGCTCGTTTATAATCGAACACACATCTACCTTCAATGAAAATGTAATTTTCTAAACGATCGCAGTTTGTTTTTACAAGATAGTATTCAACACCAACAGTTAATGCGATAAGAATTAAAACGGTAAAAATTCCGTAGTTAATTATTTTATTTTTTATGTGGAGATTAAAATTGTCTGGTTGTTTTTTATCTTTTGCTGGCATTGATTAAATGATAGCAGAATCGTAGGTAAGAGGTAACAAAAGCGGACCGGATTACCGGTCCGCTTTCTAATGACGGTCATTAGAATTAGAAATTATTTCTTTTTCTTTGCGACCTTTTTCTTTGCAACGGTTTTTTTAGCAACTTTTTTGGTTGTCTTTTTCTTTGCAACGGTTTTTCCCTTTACGACTTTTTTCTTTGCTGGCATTTGTTATTTCACCTCCTATAAATTAAAAAAGCACTATGTCCACTTGGACTAGTGCGTCTGCTTCTTTTAGTGGTTGGCAGGAACTAATTTTTCCATCTTACAAATTCATTATGTGACATTTTTGATATGAATGTCAATTGTTTTATAATAAATCAAAAGTTTTAGTTTAGTTTAGAGATATATGAACTAGTTAACATTTGATAGTTAACATCGTTAAACAATAATGTTATTGATCCATGAATACGGCTTACATGGGTAATTGGTCGTAGGAAAGGCATGAATATTTACAGAAACCGCGGGGGATTAAGTTACAATTTATCGCTCAAATAGATTCCAACGTCTCCTTATTATAGCATACATTAAATGATTTTGGAGCGAGAATTCTCT
>CAZFZJ010000042.1:1188-4402 GCA_964523665.1 uncultured Candidatus Saccharibacteria bacterium | reverse complement strand
GCGGTCATCCTCATGCAATGGGTCGATAGAGGCTTGCGTTATACGTTGAATCAATCGACCATCTTGGTTTTATATCAGCCATTGCCCACACATCAGCGTGTGCCTGTACAAACCCGAGTCGAGAGCAATGTCGAGGCAGTCGCGGGGTTTGCTATTGGCACGCTGTTGTTGATACTCACCAGCCAATTCAATTTTGGCACATTAGAACTGGTCATCTTGACACTGGTCATCTGTGTTTTGTGGATCGGGATTGTCTTGCTCATCCGTAAACCATATGTGATGACATTGGTGCAAACATTGACCTTTGAACGGCTTAATAACCCTGTGCATAGCGCAACATCCACCGAAACGATGCCTGTGATAGACGATATTCTCACTGCACAGGATGTTGATGTTGAGCAGGTACAACAAACCATCATCACTCATGCCCAAACGGCATTGGCTCAACTGGAAAAAGGGGCAATCTCTGACTTGCATATCACCAAAACGCGCATATTGCGCTTGGTGGCATTGCTGGTTCATCCATCAGAAATGATTTATGAAATCGAGAAGCATATTTTTTTACCTATCAAGGAACGACGGGCATATGCCCTAGAGGCGCTAGAGATGTTGCTCGTGTCGCCTGTCAAAGAGGTGGTGTTGCCATTATTTGAAGATTTATCGCCCACCGACCAGATTGAACGATTACGAGAGGCATTATTCGACCGCCTTGCGTCAGAAGAATAGCCCATTTGATCACAGTTTGGCGCTTGTTTTTGCGCCACCATCGGCTCAAAGCCGATAGCGATTGGCGTTTATAAGCCCACTGAAGGGGCTGATGTGCTTTTGAGGGGCATTTGTGTGCTGAATATAGTAGGCACATCACCAGATGATTTGTTTATCTGGTGATGTGCAGGCAGAATTAACCTTGTTGCGAATATTCTTTGCCTGGGCGCATCTCTTTTTCGTAACTTTCATACGACTCGGCGATGTGCATCCCCGCATTCATATACAATTTGTTCGCGCCCGTCAGGCTACTGCCATCGACATATAAACTGACTTTGCGCTTGCCTCGTTTCCATTGCTCATGAAACGATCTGAGCAAGACTGCCTTGCCATATCCGCGCCCGCGATAGGCTTTGGTCACGCCCAATTGTGCGACATACCCTTCATCGGGGTTGAGTTCGTTTTCGCGCCAATTAAAGGCGTAGGCGACAATGGCATCACCATCCATGAGCATATACCACATATCGGGGGCGAAATATTTTTCATCGAGCATGAAGGCGCTCCAGCGCTTATACATCACCTCGAAATCTTCTTCGACAAAGCCCCGATGGTCACGGAACGCCTCGCGGTGGGCGCTATAGGCTTTGCGTGTGTCGTTGAGTTCGGTCATCGTCACCCAGCGCAGACCATCAGGGGCAGGTGGGTCGATGGGCATCGTCTCATCCAATTCGATGAGCATTTTTTGCCATGCTTGACCGGTGGGCAGATAGCCATTGGCGATGAATAAGTCGTGGGCAGACCGATTTTTGGCATTTCGCCCAACGGTGAATACCACCCGTGCATCGGCTGGCACACGGTCAAAGACGCGGTATGCCAATTTTTCTGCCCAATTGATCAGATATGTGCCAATACCACGTCCCCAATAATCGGGATGCACATGTCCCCAAAGTCGTGGACGCACGGGGATGGTCGAATAATCGACCACTTCCTGAAAGGCAATCATCTGACCATCAGGGGTGAAAAATGCCAGTGATGATGTGGCTAAATCGTATTCGGGTTCTGACCATTCAAAACGGATGCTCTCTGCGGTCTCTATACCGCTTGCGCCAATGGCATGACTGGCGGCATTAAATAAATCGGCGGCTTTTTCGGCATCATCTAGCACAGCAGGGCGGATGATGAACAATTTTTCAAATTGTTTGGTTTGTATATCATGGTCATAGATAATGGTGGTCATGATTATCCTCGAATATAAGAACGGTTGATAATTATCCTTGGTTGCTATATTCCACGCCATCGCGTAGCACTTTTTCGTAGATGAACCATCGGCGAAAGACGCGCATTCCGGCATTTTCGTATAAGCGTATCGCACCAGTCAAGTTGCTGGCATCGGCGTTCAAACCCACTTTTCGCAATCCACGCGCATACAAATCACAGAAGCTATACGCTAATAAGGCTTTCCCGATTCCACACTTGCGATAGTCTCGCAAGACACCAAAATCCTCTATCCAACCTTTATGCGGGTCGTCCCATGCCGACATGGCACACAACGAAAAACCGATGAGTTTATCGCCGTCCATTGCCAGATACCATGTGTCTTGCGTCATGCGAGGGTCATGGGCGATATCATATTGATAATTGGCGAATGCTTTATCAAAATCGGTGTCAATAAAGCCCCGATGGTCGCGGAATGCCTCGCGGAATACCCGATAGACCTCGCGCAAGTTGTTGAATTGGGGATAATGGATGATGCGGATGCCATCTGGCAGTGTGGGTTGTTGTGGCGGTTCATTCATCTCGATAATCATGTTCACACGACCGCGATGTGTGGCAAATCCGAGTGATTCGAGCAATTGTTTGGCGCTATTATCGGTATGATACACACTCGTTGTCAATATGAGGCGAGCATCTTCTGGGATGAGGGCGATATTTTCTTTCGCACGTTTTTGCGCCCATTCAAGGAGCGCCGTCCCCACACCCAATCTGCGCCATTCGGGATGCACATACGACCAAATATCAGGGCGCACAGGCATGTCTTTATTTTCATGTAACATGCTAAAACCAATCAGGTTGCCATTTGGAGCGAATACCAAACGGCTATCGCGTGCGATATCGAATTCTGGCGCTTGCCATTTGGCGAGTAATTCACCTTGTGTGGTGGTTGTTTGTCCATATAACTCGGCATCTAATACCTTGACCAATTGATAAAAGATGGTGATGTCTTCTAATTCAGCATGACGAATGGTGAAGGCGTAATCGAGTTCAATGTGTGGGTGTTTGGGTAACATGATTTCCTCTTTACGTATCTTTATGAACTTTTAGCAGTATATAACATCTTCTATAGATTGTAAAGGTTCACAATAGCTCATGATGTATTTTTAACAATCGGATAATCGGCTGTATCTGCTAAAACTGCCATTCACCTTAACAATTGCCATGTTTTGGGGTATGATTACGTCCGATTTTTGACCAGATTACCAGACTATCCATCGGAGATTTGACCAGCATG
>CAZFZJ010000042.1:0-1156 GCA_964523665.1 uncultured Candidatus Saccharibacteria bacterium | reverse complement strand
ATTTTGCCGTGTTCATGGCATTTTTGATGGTGGCATCGTTGATTTTGCCGTCCATCGCCCAAAACCTGACTCGCAACCAACAAGTTCAACAGGCACTCACACCTGCCCCAACCACAACACCTATACCACCGACCTTTCCCCCACCTCTGACCGATTTTAGTAGCATCACCTTTACACAAGATTACTTGCATCCTTCTGGTTTATTTTATGTGAATTTGCCCAGTGGTTGGACGGTATCCAATAATGTGAACAATACCCGTCAGGCGCAAGTCAGCCTGAATAATCCAGAACGGGTTAGCGTGATTGAATTGTATGTCGAGCGCCCTAGCACACCTGTCACCACCCCCGAAGAGGTGAGCGGGTTATATACCTCTGGCACACTCGCTTCCAGTTGGCGCGATTACGATAGCTGGCGCGAAGCGGGCGAACGGCGGTATGTCGATGACCGTGTGGTGATTGATTTTATATTATCCGAAGGTGGGGTCGATTATTTTGCCCAACATAGCGCATGGACAGATGGCAATTTGGTATATGTGGTGCGCGTGGTTGTGCCATCGAATGCCAGCCAATTGATGTTCTGGCTCACCGAAAATATGCCTGCACACTTCCATGTGTTAGATGCTTATAAAAATACCCCGTTGGGCTGGGTGGGCAGATATAACCAACTGACCACCACCTTCATTCGTTATCCCAATTCATGGCGTATTTTAGATGGTAGCACCAGCTTATTAGACCGTCCGATCACGGTTGGTGTGGATGATAATACGGCAATTGTCGTCAATACCAGCGAGGGCAATATCGCCGATGAAGCCGCCGCCAGCGCCTATGTGAGCGGGTTACGCCGAAATATCGAAATTATCAGCGTCAAAGCAATCACCCGTGTCGGTGGCACAGGCTTTAGCGTGGCATATAAATTTTTTACACCCGATGGTGAAGAGCGAAATGGTCTGGCGCTCTTGCTGAATGGTGATGATGGCAAACTGCATACGGCGATTGGTCGGATAGCCGCAGGCGGGGTAGATTTGAATAGCGATGCCGGTCGCGCTCAATACTTCGATTTTGTCACGGCGATGGACACATTCTCATTGCTGACAGGGTTAAATTTGCCTGCACTGCCCACCCCTGAACCCACCCCGACTCGCCTCCCTGCCACACC
>CAZFZJ010000041.1:3618-4479 GCA_964523665.1 uncultured Candidatus Saccharibacteria bacterium | reverse complement strand
GATATTCTGTAACGATTCTTCCATCACCACCGTTGAACCCGCCAATTCATCTTGAATGCGTGTGCTGATGCGTTGCAGATAAAATCCGAATACAAAGCCTAATCCGACCAAAATCGGTATCAGGGCGATGATGAATAAGGTGAGCCGTGTGTTGATGATGAACATCACCACAATCGAGCCGACCATAATCGCCGTTTGTTGCAAAATCACATTGATATTGTCTGTCAACACCGTTCGCATCATGGTCACATCTGATGACATGCGCGAGACCAATTCACCCACACGCCGTTCGACAAAAAATCCGAGTGAGAGGGTGTTGAGGTGGGCATACAATTGGGTGCGTAAATCCACCATAATCCGCTCGCCGATATAATTGAGGTTGTAGGTCTCGAAGAACGATGTCACCGAGCGCAACAGGAATATCGCCAATAAAAAGAGGGTTACTTGATTGAGCAAGTCGAAATTGCGCTCTTGGAGTGCCGAATCCACGACTTGTTGAATAACTGCAGGGAATACCAAACTCAGCCCTGCACTGCCCAATGTGGCGAGGATTGCCACCGCCAAACGCCGTTTATACTTGCCCAAATAGCCAATCATGCGTCGCCATTGCATGGGGACATTCGGTAAGTTCTCGATTTCGTCACCATTTTCGCCATTTTGACCGTTGCGTCTGCGCCGTCTGTTGCTACGCATCATATGTCATATCCTTTTTGTTGAATAGCAATAAAAAAATTCTAGTGGATACTGCATTAGTATTACGTCAACATTTGATGAACTGTTGCGAAATGGCAACATTTGGTCATGGGCGAAATGTTATAATCAGGCATGTGCATATATTTAGGATATACAGACGCATCTATC
>CAZFZJ010000041.1:764-3588 GCA_964523665.1 uncultured Candidatus Saccharibacteria bacterium | reverse complement strand
GCAATCTTTGGTGGATTAGATAAAGATAGTTACGATAGGCAATATACAGATGCCTATTTACTCAAACGGATTTTTCAATATTTTAAGCCATATCGCAGACAAGTCTTATGGACGATAGTGGGCTTTTTGGTCGTGTCGGTCACATCGGCATTAGTGCCGATATTCATCGCCGATGGTGTGCGGATTTTGGGACAGAATAATCAGGATGTTTTGCTCATCCTCATGGTGGTTTTGTTGATAGCCGCCTTTCTTCAATATGGTGCGAATTGGATGCGCCGTTATTTGCTCAGTTTTGTGGTAGGGAATGTCGTCTCGCAAATGCGGAAAGATGCCTTCGCCGCGGCGATGGAACGCGACCTCGCCTTTTATGATAATCATAAATCAGGCAAAATTGTCAGCCGCATCACCAGCGATACGCAAGAATTTGGTGATGTTATCGTCATCGCCAGCGATGTGATTTCGCTCCTCATCCAAGTATTGATGCTCAGTGTGGTGTTATTCTCGCAATCAGTCGCCCTCACATTGATGGTCATCGGCACATTGCCGATTATCGTTGGGGCGGCGATGTTCTTCCGTTGGCTGGCGCGGATTGCCACCCGCCAGGGGTCGCGGGCGATGGCGACAGTGAATGACACAATTCAAGAAAGTGTCGCGGGGATTAGTGTCGCCAAAAATTTTCGTAAAGAGAAATTCATTTATGATGAATTTGTGGCTATCAATACCCAATCGTATCGTATTAATATGTGGCGTGGATTCGTCTTGGCGATGGTCTTTCCGGTATTGAATGGCTTGGCAGGATTTGCCATTGCGTTGGTCGTTTATGCAGGGGCGTTGCATGTGTATTGGGCGAATATTGATGTTGGGACATGGTTTTTATTCATACAAGGCGTAGACCGCTTCTGGTTTCCGTTCATCAACCTTGCCGCCTTATGGAGTCAATTTCAGCAAGCCCTCAGCGCCACCGAGCGTATTTTTGCCCTGATTGATGCCGATAACACCGTCATCCAAACAGATAAAAAACCTGTTGGGCAACTGAGAGGCAAAGTCGAATTCGTCAATGTCACCTTTGGTTATTCGCCCGATCAACCCGTCCTCAAAAATTTCAATTTGACCATTCATGAGGGCGAAAGTGTGGCATTTGTGGGGCATACAGGCGCAGGCAAAAGCACTATCGCCAAACTTATCACCCGTTTTTATGAATTTCAGGATGGTCAAATTCTGGTGGATGGGCGCGATATTCGCACATTCGATTTACAATCGTATCGGGCGCGGTTGGGGATTGTGCCACAGCAACCCTTTTTGTTCAGTGGCACAGTGCGTGATAACATCCGCTATGGGATGCCCGATGCGACTGATGAAGAAATCAACGATATTGCTTATCGTGTGGGCAATGGCGAATGGCTCGAAACACTGCCCAACGGCTTAGATACCGATGTCGGTGAACGTGGCGCACGCCTCAGCATGGGACAGCGGCAATTGGTCAGCCTGATGCGTGTGTTGCTCGAAAAGCCCGCCATCTTCATTTTGGATGAAGCCACCGCCAGCGTAGACCCATTCACTGAGTCGCAAATTCAAGAGGCGTTGCACCTCATCCTCAAAAATTCGACTTCCATACTCATCGCACATCGCCTGAGTACCGTGCGCGATGCCGATCGCATTATCGTTCTCAAAGAGGGACGCATTATCGAAGAGGGTAGTCACGAGGCGCTCATGGCGCAAGGCGGGCATTATGCCGAATTGTATAACACCTATTTCCGTCATCAGAGTTTGGAATATGTCGAAAATGCCAAGATGATGTTCGCACAACCCGAAATGCTAATGGGGGATGGTATTTAATCTGTTCACCAATTTTCTCATCTTGTTTCGCAAAAATTAATTACAAAAAATTACGAAAGTGTGGTATGCTGATATCAAGCCTTTGCGCTTCGTGATAAGAAAGGATTGTGTATGAAGCGTATCACACTCAGTTTTTTTATTTTTATGTCTTTATTGATGATGTTTGCCCCTGCACAAGCAGGGACGGTTTATTTGAACCCTTCTTTTGGTCCGCCAGGGACAGTTATTATCATTGGGTATAGTGGTTCTGTTCCAACGACTCTATATACCTGCAATATTAACGGCGGTATGGATATGGGCTGGATACCGCAAACGAGCGTATTCACTTATACTGTACCTTCTGGCACACCCATCGGCACGCTAATTTACGTCAATTGTCGTCAAGAATGGGTTGATGAGCCAGACCCTGGCACCGCCGTTTTCACGGTGACTGCGCCCGATAGCGATGGGGATGGTCTGACGGATGATGTGGATGCCTGTCCATTTGATTTTGCCCAAACGCAAAATGGATGCCCATTCATCCCTGATAGTGATGGAGATGGTATCGGCGACCCGACTGATCAATGCCCATTTGAATTCGCTCAAACCCCCAACGGATGTCCTAATCAACCGACCAACACCCCACGACCTGTGACGACAGAACGCCCCGTCATCACGCCACAACCGACCACACCCGCTTACATCGACCCCAATCTCATCGGCACAATCGATGTCGCATTGGCGAATTGTGTGGAGATAAAAAGTCAGGCGATGCGCTTGCCAATTGGCGCATTGTTGCGCGTTTTGGGTGCAGGCGATCCATGTGGAAAATTGACCAACACCTTGCGCGATTTCGCCTTTGGTACACCGCGTGATGGCAACTTGAACCTCATCAATCAGGCGTTGGACTTGCGCCGTGCCTGTGGCTTGAGTGGCGATGCACCATCGTTGGAATATCTGAGCGTGTTGTCGATTATACATGCCCTCAATCCAGCGTTGGCGGTGGATA
>CAZFZJ010000041.1:452-683 GCA_964523665.1 uncultured Candidatus Saccharibacteria bacterium | reverse complement strand
GCATTCATGGCGATGCACGGTCAATCTATGGAGCGCTTATTCCCTAGTACATTAGATGACCGACATCGCTTTGCCATTGCCGTTGCCGCTTTTGCCGATGAGGTGGATGATTCATCAGACTTAGCAGAATTCCTTGCTCGCGCACAATCCTTTGGATTTGATGCACGGCGATTTTTGCGGGCGGTCAATAATATGGCTTTTGTAGAAGACTCAATAACCGAAAAATTTGCT
>CAZFZJ010000041.1:0-428 GCA_964523665.1 uncultured Candidatus Saccharibacteria bacterium | reverse complement strand
ACAGATTTTTGTTTTTTTTTTCCCAGCGGATTTTATCAATGGTGAAGATGATGTATTCACACAATGGCTGGTACAAACATGTGGCATTAATTGGCTCAATTTTTCGACTGATAGGGCTATAACCTCCGCTTTTGGGATTGTTTATTTCAAAAATCTGTACGCTACATCGGAAGAAAAAGCACTTCTCAGGCAAGGGATTGATTGTAATAGCCTGCGTGAATTATTCGACAAGTGATATAGCCGTCAACTTTTCGTTGGGGCGGAATATATTTCAGGCGAATTGACAGGCATTCCCATCACCACAGATGAGCCAAATACCATCCCACGCGAATTGATTGAGCAAGTACGTCCTGATGCTTTGTTGCCACGTAATTTGACAATTATGGCATGGTACGATCACTGTGATACCACACTTGCCAGCCCACAAA
>CAZFZJ010000040.1:0-4561 GCA_964523665.1 uncultured Candidatus Saccharibacteria bacterium | reverse complement strand
AAATCTGGTGATTAGTCTAGGTTGGAACCACTTTTTGAAAGATGGTCATCTTCAGTGGAAATATAGAAAACCCTATGATAGCGTTACAAATCTATCTATCGAACTAAACAATTCGGAGACTGAGGATACTAAAAATGAAATATGGCTCCGCGGGCTGGACTCGAACCAGCAACCTTGAAGTTAACAGCTTCCTGCTCCACCGATTGAGCTACCGCGGAATATGAGCCGAATGCATACCTGTACTTATGAGGTTTGCAACAATGAATAGTTTACAAAATATAAGCAAATACCGCAATAATAACCCGTAGTGCTACAATTTACGTATGATATTATCTCGAAGAAATCTAGAAGAACGCGCCGTTTATATTCGCGATTTTGTATTCGCTGCAAATGACGGGATCATAACAACGTTTGCAGTAGTTGCGGGGTCACAAGGAGCAGAGTTAAAACCTGGAGTTGTAATCATTCTAGGAATGGCCAATCTATTAGCCGATGGAATCTCAATGGCAGCAGGTAACTACCTGTCACTTGAAAGTGAAGTAGAATACAAAAATTCACATTCACGAAAACACCTTCTTGCAAAAAACTTAATAGCTCACGCGGCAGTTACATTCCTAAGTTTTGTAATCGCAGGGCTGATTCCATTATTACCTTTTATTTTTTCTTCATCAAATAATTTTATTTTTTCGATTGCTATGGTTGTTATAGCGTTAATGGGACTTGGGGTAATTCGTAGCTTAGCCGTTAAAAAGGAATATTTTAGAAGCGTCCTTGAGACATCGTTAATCGGTGGAACCGCCGCAATCTTAGCCTATGCGGTAGGTAAGATACTCGAAAATCTTGCCAAATGAAAAAGCCTCCCGTTTAGGGGAGACCTTTTCATTAACTCAGAATAAATTTACCCTAAATAATCTTTCAATTTTCTGCTTCGAGATGGATGTCTTAGCTTTCTCAATGCTTTAGCCTCAATCTGTCTGATACGTTCTCTCGTTACTCCAAAAACTTTGCCGACTTCTTCTAATGTTCTTGGCTTACTATCCCTTAAACCAAATCTTAATTCCAAAACTTTTCGTTCCCTTTCGCTTAATGTATCAAGAACTTCTTCGATATGTTTTTTTAATAAATCGTATGACGCCATATCTTCTGGGGATTCTGTATTCTCATCAAAAATAAATTCAGAAAGTTCAGTATCTCCCTCGGCACCAACTCTTGCCTGTAAACTACTTGGTTCTTGAGAGATTTTTAAGATTTCTTCGACCTTGCTAACTTCAATTCGCATTGCTTTTGCAATTTCTTTTGCGGTTGGCTCTCTTTCATATTTTTGACTTAATTCTCTTTGCACTCTTTTGAGCTTGTTGATTGTTTCAATCATATGGACTGGAATCCGGATAGTTCTTGCCTGATCTGCAATCGCCCTTGTAATTGCTTGCCTTATCCACCAAGTTGCATATGTGGAGAATTTAAACCCTCGTCTCCAATCAAACTTATCAACAGCTCTCATTAAACCAATGTTCCCTTCTTGAATAAGATCAGAAAAAGTTAATCCTCGGTTCATATATCGTTTAGCGATAGAAACAACAAGTCTTAAGTTGGCATTAACAACTTTATCTCGAGCTTTTTTCATTTGGAACTTCTTATGATTCGCCAAAAATTCTTCTGCCTGCTTTTTAATTTCTTTAACTTTCTTTCGTTTTTCGGCTTTTGTTGATTCTCCTTCTAAAATCTCATCGGCTAATTGATCTTCTGTCGGATCTTTAATCCCTTTTTTCTTAAACATTTCGATAGCCTCTGTATATTTTTGTGCCTCAACCATTTGTGCTAATTCAATTTCTTCTTTTGCACTTAGCAGATTTTCTCGACCAATTTCACGCAAATACATTCGAACAGGATCTCCTGTTACAGCTCTATCTAAAGAGGTTTCAAGTGTGGTTTCTTTTAATTCTTTTTCAAGATTTGTTAATTCTTTTTCTGTAATAGTGACTTCTTTAGTCTCTAATACATCAATATTTTCTTCAAGTAACAAGCCATAGAGAGAATCTAGTGCTTCAATATCGAACTCAGCATTTGGCATTACTTTTAGAATTTCTTCGAAAGTAATGAATCCTTTGCTTTTTCCCTTGGTTACAAGAGTTTTTATTTTGGGATTGGAAAGTAAATTTTCTGACATATTTTTAGCTATCTTGTTGCTTCAGCAATTCACGGTATTTGTCGGCCTTCTTGAGTAATTCCTCTACTTCCGACTGGTTAGATGCGGCTTCGGCTTTTCTTATGGCTGATGATAATTTTTTGAGTTCCCGTTTGTAGAACTCCTGTTTAAGCCTTTTTAGCGTAGAAGCAAGCTCTTTTTGCAATACCAGAGAATTATCCGAGAAATCTGCACTATCTAGCAGATAAATCCTCTCAAATAAACTATTGGTTTCTGGATAGCTGGATATGAGTTTAACATAGAAGTCCTTGATTTCAAAACCTTTTTGGTCAAATTCGGTTTTTAGTGCCGTGTAGATCTTTAAGACTATTGGGTCAGTAAAGATCTCTTCGGGGGCTTCTTTGAAATAAACTTCCATTCCAGTCTTATCAAGTTGAAGGATTAAGCTTAAGAAATAGGCTTCAGGATAGCGGATTTTATAGTTTTCCACGGTCTTTTCCACCATTGAGGATGATTGTAATGGAGAACGGGAAGTTGTCATAGATTGAGCAAATTCGGGGTTTTTCATATCTTTGAGAATTTGGCCCTCATCCATGTCAAAAAGGTCTACCAGTTTTTTTGTGTACCTAGATTTTGTAACGTTATCGGGAATTTGGCTGAAAGCTGAAACTAAAAAGTTGTACGCGTTTTTGCGTTCGAAAGTACTTTCAATGTTATATTTCTTTAAGGCAAATTTTATATAAAAATCCCAAATAGGTAAGGCCTCTTTTTTAATTTCTTTAAATTTTTCTGGATCAGATTTCATTAATTCATCAGGATCTTTAAAATCTTCTGGCAGCAAACCGATTTTTATATTGAGTGCTGCATCTTTTACCACATGAACACCTCTTAGCATTGCTTCCTGGCCAGCTGCATCGTTATCAAAGATTAATAGAATTGTATCGGTATAACGCTTTAGAAGATTGATTTGACCAGGCGTTAAGGCAGTTCCACCGCTGGCCACGACATTCTTATATCCATTTTGATAAAGCGAAATCATATCCATCATACCCTCTACAATAATGACCTGCCCATCCTCCTTAATAAATTTTTTAGCAAAATTTAATCCAAATAAGAATTTTTCTTTCTTAAAAACCGGTGTTTCAGGCGAATTTATATATTTTGGATTTTGATCTTTTTCCAATGCTCTAGCCGAAAAACCAACCGGACGACCAAGATGATCTATAAAAGGAAAGATAATGCGATTTCGAAAAATGTCATATGTTGAGGAAGATGTCTTTCTCGGTTTGCAAATACCTGCCAATATCAATTGCTCATCTGTATACTTTTTCTTCTTTAGAAATTTGGATAATTCTTCCCATGCGTTTGGAGCATATCCTAAATAAAATCCCTCGATTGTTTTTTGGCTTACTCCACGTTCACGTAAATATTCGCGTGCAAACTCTGCAACTTTATGTTTCGTTAATAAATAGTTATAAAACTTTAAAGCCAAAGTATTTATTTCTATGACTTTTTTTGTTAATTCTTTTTGCTTATCAAATTGAGGGTTTTTTACTTCTTTGACTTCAACTCCCGCTTTATCTGCCAAAAATTTTAGCGCTTCGCCAAATTCCATCCCTTCGTAATCCATTACAAAGTTGAAAATATCACCACTTTTTGCACATCCAAAACAACGATACCTTTGTATATCTGGTGAAACGATAAAAGATGGAGTTTTTTCATTATGAAAAGGACACAAACCTTTGTAATTCTTGCCTGTCCTTTTCAACTGCACATATCTACCGATAAATTCTGCTATATCGAGCTTTTCTTTAACCTCCGTCACCGTATCCATAAGGACGAGCCCTTTCAAGGACGAACCTATACTTGGCGCACCCGGTAGGATTCGAACCTGCGACCTCAACTTCCGCAAAGTTGCGCTCTATCCAGCTGAGCTACGGGTGCATCAAAAAATCTAACGAAATAATTATACATAGTCTTTGCACTCTTTATAAGACGTGGTGCACCTGAGAGGATTCGAACCTCCGGCCTTAGGTTCCGGAAACCTACACTCTATCCAGCTGAGCTACAGGTGCATCTGAGGAACGAGCCCTTTCAGGGACGATCCTATAAAGCCTATTATAACGCGAAATTTTCCTTAAAATAGTTTAATTACTACCTCTAAAAACACCAAGGACGAGCCCTTTCAGGGCTCGTCCTTGGTATAATATCCATCATGGAGAGGTGCAGGAGTGGATTAACTGGCTGCTCTCGAAAAGCATGCGTCTTATAAGGACACGTGGGTTCGAATCCCACCCTCTCCGCCAGTTGGAAAAAGCAAAGTTTGGCTCGGCGGGCGGAATTCCCCCCCCCCCCCCCCTCCCCCCCCCCCGCCGCCGCCCGGGGGCGCAAAGGCCAACAGCCACAGAACCCGCA
>CAZFZJ010000039.1:2277-4593 GCA_964523665.1 uncultured Candidatus Saccharibacteria bacterium | reverse complement strand
TTTAAATGGTGTAAAATTAGATAAATATAAAGTTAATGAATGGATTTTAAATAATAATATAAAACCTACACAAAGATCAGAATCGTTATCAATTCAAGATTGGATAAATCTTATAAAATTTATTTGATTAATATTATAAATAAGCTACACTGTGGATATTTTGATATATTAAAATTCTTTAATAATGTAAAATAAAAAAATAATGAAAATAATTTATTAAATTATTAAAATTAGTGAAAATGTTAGTCAAATATTTTCAAAATTAAATATTTTTATGAATAGTATACAAAAATATTTGTTATCTGTTTTAATATTCACTATCTTAATAATATTTGGAAATAAGTTAGATCCTATTAATAAAACCGCTAATTTAACAGGTATTATTAAAAATAATAATTGTATTTCTAATTGGCAATGTGATTCTTGGACTGCATGTAATATTCATAATGAATCAACAAGAGTATGCAAAGATTTAAATAACTGTAAAAATACATTATCTCCTAAAACTTTTATTCAATGTAAATTAACACCAGAAGTACTTAAATTATATCAAGCTGAATACGAAGAAAAACTTTTAGCTATTAATAATACATCTAAAATAAAAATTGATTTTACTCGTGGGATTCCAGAACAAAATGATGAAAATTGTCAAAATATTAATAATTCTCTATCATCTTGTTATTATTTTAATCTCCCAAATAATATTAATATTAAATTTAAAAATACAAATGGTGGAGAAATAATTTTAGAAAATGAAGGAGCATCAAAATTAATAATGGATTTAATCGGTCCAATAGGAGAGCCTATTGATATATCTTCGTCTGGATTTTATATATATCCAACAAATTTCAAAAATATTTTTTATATTATTGGTGGGAAAAAAATAAAAAATAATATTATGTCTTGGATGGAAATGTATCTTGATATATCAAAAAAAGAAATAGTTTTTTATGCAGATGCTGGAGTGGAATTAAATAATACAAGAAAAAGCTTTGTAAATATTAAAAAAGGATCTACAAAAGAGCATAATATTAATATTATTTTACCAGAAAAATGTTTTGCTGGTAAAATATATAAATTTAATAGCATTTCTATAAATGATAAGAATTATGATATATTTCCTAATTCTTTAGAATTAATTTGTAATCAAGATGGACAAAGCTACTCTGATTATATTGAAGTTGAACCACTCGCATTAAGTGAAGACTTTAAAACACTACATTTACTTGTAGTTAAAAATCATAATGAAATAAAATGGCATTTTTTATTTAATTTAATTAATGGAGATATAAAATTTTCTCCTTATAATTAATAATTTTTATGATAAAAAAAAATCTATTATTTTTAAAAAATAAAAAAATAACATTTTTTATTGCATCTTTTTTAATTTTAGTATTCTTATCTTTTATTTTCCCATTAAAAATATTAGCTGTTAATGGTGGTCCAGCGATGGATTGGCGCCCATCAGGTTCAGAAACAAAAGTCCAAACTGGTAATAAAAGTGATGCTGAAAATTGTGTGAATGAAAAAAGTCTAAGTTGGTATAAATCAGTAGGAGCGGCCATAGTAGATATAATAACATTTATACCACGTAAAGGAGCTGAAATTATTGTATTACTTTCTTCAAAAGTAATAAACAAAGTTATTAGTGGTTGGCCTATAACAAATCCTCAAGCCGATCCAGGTAAAACAGATTCGGCCGCCAAAGCTTTCGTAGATGGATGGGGAAGCGTTAAAGATTTGGCTAATATGCTTATTGTACTTGGATTTATAATTGTAGGTATAGCCACTGCTTTAAGAATTAGAGAATATGAAGCAAAAAAATTTTTATTGCCATTAATAATAGTTGCATTATTAGTAAATTTCTCAATTTTGTTCGTTGGTATTATCATAGATGCTTCAAATATAACAATGAAAGGATTAATTGCTGGTAAGGTTAATGGCGATATGCCTACAACTTTTATAAAAAATTTAGGTGAAAGTAGATATAAAGCTATATGTACAGCATTAGAACAAAACTCTTTACAAATGTATATTTCAGCATCTATGATGTTTATGTTAATATATTTATTAGTAGCCTGGGCGTTTCTTTATTTAGTCGTAATATTAATAGCTCGATATATAATTTTAGGAATTCTGTTTATTTTATCACCGTTAGCTTTTGTTTTTTGGGCATTTCCATTTCCCAAAGCACGAGACCTTTTTAATAAATGGTGGAGCGAATTCATAAAATGGGCATTTATAGGAGTGGGTGTTTGTTTCTTTTTAAACTTAACAAATAAAATGACGGAATCGGTAGGATTAATTGCCGAATTA
>CAZFZJ010000039.1:1232-2246 GCA_964523665.1 uncultured Candidatus Saccharibacteria bacterium | reverse complement strand
GAAAAAGTTAATCCCGAAAATAATTCATTGTTTTGGCCGTTATTAATAGTATTATTAACATTAATTGTTGGAATAAAAATCACGACAAAATCTAGTGCTATTGGGGCAGCTGCTATTATGGGATTAGTAACCGGAGGGGCTGGTATTGCTCTTGGAGCAGCTGGAGGTTTATTAAAAGGAGGCGCAAATTTATCAGGAGCATCAAGGGCTGGAGAATGGGCAAAAAACAAAACAGGAAGAGTTATGGAAAAACTTCATCTAAAACCTGAAGGGTCAACTGCAAGAACAAGAGATAAAGAAAGAGAAGAAACAGAAAAAAATGTTGCAGGATTAACAGAAGCCAGAAAAACTCAATTAGCTAAAGGAGAAGGAGGTTTTGGATGGACAAAAGAGGGTGCCGATAAAAGAGAAGATGCTATTCGTGATAAAATTAAAAATAATAATCTTAGCGATTTAGGAGATACTAATGCTCAGCATCAAGCTCTTGCATGGCTTGAAGCTAGAGAAAGAAGTAGGGGAATCGGACGAGCTGGCGAACTTTCTACTGCTAGAGCTGAAGCAGCCAAGCAAAATCCTTTATTAGCAGGAATGGATAAAGATTACGTTGCTGCACAAGGAAAAACTATACAAGCTATAAATTATGAACAACTACAAAAATCTTGGAAAAACATGAGTATATCAGAAAGATCAAAAATTAATTTTAATGATTCTTCTCAATTTAATACAGCTGATGCAAAGAAATTTATTATGCAACATGGTGGTGATGTAATAGAGGCTACGAGAGCATCAAAAAATCCCACTATAAGAACCGCAAATACTGTATTATTAAAGAGTATGGTTGGATCTAATCCAAATGCAAATCCTGCTAATTTAGATATAAATAAAGATATTGATAAAGAACTTGAAAAAGCAAGAGATGCAAAAGACACGAGCACCGAAAGAGAATTAGCAAAACTTAGAAATAATATCCATAGTTTATAAAAATAACTATTTAAAAATAAAATGGAATTTAAA
>CAZFZJ010000039.1:0-1212 GCA_964523665.1 uncultured Candidatus Saccharibacteria bacterium | reverse complement strand
AGTTTTAAATCCGATATCATTCTTTCTGAAATTATTAAAAAAAATAATTTAGATGAAATCGAAGCTACTCTTCCTTTAACAGCAATAACTATGTATTTCTCTAGAAAAGAAATCACCGAAAAAAATATGATTGATTTAATTGAAAAAGAAGTCCATATACCTAAACAAATAGCAGAACAAATTGCAAAAGATATTAAAGAAAAAATTATTCCAACTTTATGGAATAAAATGCCAGAAACAGAAAGGGAAAAATTATTGAATAATAATAAAAAAGAAAATATCACAGAAGGAGGAATAAAAAAACCTGATATAAAAAGTGTAGAAGAAAATGCCAAAATAATAGGACAAGAAAGAGAAACAACAAGCATAACAAAACCTTTTACACCAAATAAAAAAGAGTTGATTGAGGAATTAACACCAAAAGCAAAAAAAATTAAAAACACATCAGAGTCCGAAATGCCCACTCCTATTCTCAAAGAAAAAAATAGATTACCTAAAAAACCATTAACACAAGAAAAACCAATGACAAGTGGACCAGATAAATATAGAGAACCTATTTAATAAATTTTTATAAAAAACGGGGTGAATTGCATCATGCAATTCACCCCTTGTTAGTTTTACCAACCTTATGTGTTGCTCTGAGTTGGTGGCTGATTGCCCTGCCGATTTTGCTGACCACGACCACCAAGCCCCAAAAGACCGGCAACCGCTGCAATACTGGCGAGGTCACCACCCTTAACCTCGTAGGAGTTTTGAGCTCTGGCAACACTGTACCCAGGCTGCGTGAGCTTAAAACGCTCCTCGAATTCAGCTTCCTTGCGCTGATATTCGCCATTCTTTTTAAGAAGCTTAACCAGCTTCTTAATTTGTTCAGCAGTTGTTGCTCCTGCCGCCTTGGCCTGGCTAGCAATCCATTCAGCCATCATTCGCTCAGGAACAGAAAGTCGAGAAACCTCGGCATTAGCCCTAAGCTCGGCTTGTTCTTTTGCTTTTTTTGCTTCTTGAAAATCAGGGTCATAGTCAACTCGTTTTATTATGACACTGCAAGGAACGACTTGAAGGCCCCACTTATCTTCAATTTCCTTAAAGACATTTATAAGTCCTTCTGCTTCCAATTTTTTCCAAAAAGCTTCTCCGTCGCCAGCAAATGATTGGATATCCTTATCTGTAACCGTCGCCATCCATCTGGCTAACACTGCTTCAATGCGGTCA
>CAZFZJ010000038.1:0-4995 GCA_964523665.1 uncultured Candidatus Saccharibacteria bacterium | reverse complement strand
GCTTTTTGCCTGCCCAAACGTATATGTCTTGAAATAAATGTCTGTGAATTTCAAAAAGGCTGTCGATACTCTTGATTTTTATGGGGTTTTCGTAAAGTTCTTGAAGTCGTTTTGTTACTGCACCACTTTCAACAAAGAGCAATACATCGGAGTCTGTAATGTCTTGTAAGTTTCTTAAAAGTCCTGTCTTCGGGTCTGTGTAGGTGAAGTCAGGGTCTATGTATTTGTAGGAATTAGACATAGGCTTTTTGTTTGGCAAATGCCACAAGTTCTGTTAGTGATATTTTTCCAGTCACATAGTCCCTAATGATTTCAATTCCTTTTGGTGTCGGTTTAAAGCCTTCAAACATATTGCTTCCCAAAGCGTTTGCAGTGCTTTCAAGCGTTTTCAAGTCTGAAAATTTTACACCCATTATTGTCAGGTTACTTCTGTCTATTTCTATTGTGTTGAACATATTTTGCAGTCTTTAATACTCTTCAAATTTACAAAAAATTAGGTCAAATCGGTTGTTTCTGTCGTTTTAAAATGGCCCATAACGGTTCGCGGGCTTGCGAAGTGGCGGACTTAAACGCACTTCACTGTCCCCCGCTACAAAAGTAAATTAAATGCACGAACCTTTCACCTTGCACTGTCCCCGCCATTTCCGCAAGCCCGATGTTGTGCGTTCGTGCTGCAGTCATTCAATGTATGTCCACCCAAATTCTGTTTCAAATCTTCGTCTATAATCCGTGTCAATTTGCTTTGGTGCTTTTCTAATATATTCTTCTGCTGTTGTCCTTGTGTTAATGTCGGCATTACGCAAGTAGGAAACTGCCTCCTCTATTGTTGGAACTTGTCCATCGGTGTCATTAAATTTTGGAGGAAGGTTTGTCCAAATAACCGCATCCAATTCTAGATTGAACTATTATCAAATGAACTCTCTGTCCATTGAATTTTCTAATAGCGTTAATAAATTGTTCTCTGAATTTCATCATGATCGTTATTATTTTAAATATTTAATTATGATTCCTCTGTCTAACATATGTAGTTTGATATGGTCAATATCATTACCAGAAAGATGAATTGATAATGCGTAATCAGAAAATGAATTTCCAAGCGGGTCTGTCCCAAATCCACGCAATTGAATTTCATTTTCGGTTTTATTTATTACTTTCATTTGTTTCGTAGCCATCTGAATATTATTACCCCAAAATGGATGATTACCGTCTTGATTATAAATCGTAACCAAATATCCTTCCTTCAATTTGAAATTGGGCACAATTTCAACTCCTCTACCTGCTCCTCCATGTGGACCAGAAACATGAATATTGTTTTCGTATCTCAAATGGTCAGATGAAAGAAAGCGAAGTTTTAATTGGCTAAGCTTTTCGTTGGCGGTTTCTTCGTCTATCATAGAAAGACGAATTGCAAGAACGAATCCGTAAATAATATTTTGAATATGCTCAAACTTTACAACTTCAATTTCATTCTCTTTAAGAAGGTTCATGAAGCGACTTATATGTTCAGCCGCCATTTTGGGATTTATTTCTTGAAGAGAGTCCGCAGTCATTACAAGAGTTTCTGCTTTTGAATCTGTTGAAGAAGTAAATTCTGTATCTCGGCTTTCTTGGAAATCGTTTGTGTCAGGGTCTGTTTGATTTACCAAATCAAAATGCACTGCATAGCCGTCACCTGTCAAACCGCCAAATGAAATACTATCACCTGCACCTTGTAACTGCATTATTTCTTTGGCAACTCCTCCGGGTAGAATAAGACGAAAGGCAGTTCCGTCTTCAAATGTTCCTTGAAAAGTTTCAGACATGAAATCTTGTTCTGTTTTTCGCAAATTGCTTGTGAAAGTCTTGTTGTCCTTTGTCTTTACAGTAATGTTGGTTGGAGAAATTTCAACCAATCCGTTATTGAATGTCTTAAGCCGTTCATAAATTGGCTTGTCCTTGGAATAATTCCCAGGATTCACTTTTGTCAAATGTAATTTTTTCATTGTCTTAAAATTTATTCGTCAAGTATTTCAAAGTTTAATTTTCGCGGTCAGCTTCAAGTTAGCACTGTCCCCAAGCATGACGCACAACGTTTTGCCGCTTGGCGCAGTGGCGGATTTCGGAGCACAAAACTGTCAATACACCACAAAAGTTGATGCGAGGTAGAATGTTCAATTAACCACGTCACCCGCCATTGAGCCAAACGCCTGTTAGCAGCTGCCCTTCTGTCCGCTTTTAGTTGTTTATCCATTCTGTTGTTGTATAGTCGCAACCATATAAGTAATTCGTGCAACCGAAGAATTTATATGTATTACCATTTCTTGACTTACCTGATTTTCGCAACACAACATCTGCCGTTTTGCAGATCGGACATTTTTTATTTGGTGATTGTCCGCTTTCAACTTCTAATTCTGCAATGAACTTCGATTTGCATGAACTGTCTGTAACAAAATAAACCTTTTCTTTTGCTCTTGTCATTGCAACGTAGAATAAACGCCTTTCTTCCCCATTTTCAAATTGGTCTGCTTCGCTAAGTAATAAATTCAAAACTTGGTCGTCAGACATTTCAGAAGGAAAACCAAACTTGCCCGAGTTACAATTTAGAACAATAATTATATCACCTTCCAGTCCTTTAGCTTTGTGAACTGTCATAAATTTGGCTTTTAGTCTTTTTATTTCTCCTTCTTCTGTTTTGATACTGTAGGAAATAATTTCATTTGTCTTGTCAATCTGAAATACTGATTTTTCGTTCTTTATCCTATCAATATCAAATCCATATCTACCAAGAATAATAATTTCCTTGTCTTCAATTTGGTCGTCAAACTCTAATAACTCGTCAAATATTTTTTGAACAGCCAAAGTATCGTCTTGATTGTCTGTAATTGAGTAATGTATTTTATAGTCTGTATTCTTTCTGCTTGAAATTCCCTTTAATTCTTTTTTAGCTTGGTTTGGATTTTTCTGTATGAATTCACTAGATAGACTTATAAGTGGGTTGTGAAAACGGTAGGTTGTTTCAATTTTTGATTTTACAGTAAACCCAAAATAATTTTCAAATTCTTTAAAAAGTGCAATATCACTTCCACTGAAACGGTAAATTGACTGCCAATCATCACCTACGCAAAATAGCTTGCAAGATGGATTACTAGTTTTGATTGCCTTTACTAATTGGTAACGACCAATTGAAATATCTTGAAACTCATCAATGATAACATATTTAAATTTTCGTTGCCACTTGCTATATGCTTAGAAGCTTTGTTTATCATATCACTGAAGTCAATTTCGTTTCTTTCCTTCAGATGATTTTCGTAGCGTTCAAAAATTGGCTTTATGATTTCAATAAATAGTGAATTTCTATCTCTGTAAAATTTGTCCTGAGTTTGTTTATTTCTATTGATAACGTCATTAATCGAATAATTATTTGATTTCATTAATGTGATAAAAGTCCCAAACAAAGTGATAAAACTATTTATTTCATCTTTTGCGGCTTCCGAAATGATTTTCCAAATCTCTTCTGGCGATTTGGGTTTAAGAATAACTCCAGCAGATTTTAAATTATTCGTAAGATTTTCAAATAAAATCCCTTCACTCATTTCATAGCTATAACTTTCAATTAAAATAGTTCCATTTTGTCTATGAGTGTTTCGCTTCCACTCCATATCATCACGATATTTTTCACTTGCAGAACGTGTTCCGTCTCCTGTGAACCAACTCGGCACATTCCCATTTCTTGAAATTCCAAAATGTTCCAAATATATGCGCTTACCATTTTGATAAATCGAAAAGTCAGGCTTGTATTCGCCATGATGAAAAGTGGCTGTTTCAATTTCATATGGTTCTTCGTATTTATATTCGACCGAATTAAAGAATAGGAAGTTCGCAATTTTACATTCTTCAACGCTTTTAACTATCTCACGATGTAATGTTGTCAAGCCATTCGGAATGATTTGCTTATACGTCTTAAAATTTTGGTCTTTTAAATACTGAATATATTCGCCTTGTGTTTTAAATTCAAATTGAGATATAGGTGGTTTTAAGAAATCGGAAAAGTATCTTGTAACCATTTTTAAGTAGCTTTTTTCTTTTATCAATTCTTTGAAAAAGCCCTTTAAAAGTTCTTTAAACTGACTTGTATCATTAGTCTCATCCTTATTATCTCCAAAGACCGTTGGGGCTATACCTTCGACATCTCTAATTACATCTTTTCCAAATTTGTGAAAGGTTTTTGCTTCTACTCCTTCAATATTAATTCTCTTAGCAAGTGTTTTGGCTGATTTATTTGTAAATGAAATCAGTAAAATCTCTTCGGGTCGAACTTTATATCTTTCAAGAACATAGTTTACTTTTCCAACAATAGTTGTTGTTTTACCCGAACCTGCTCCTGCAATAACTATATTATTGTCTTCATCTGTAACAACTGCGGTTCTCTGTTGAATGTCAAGTTTTCTACCTTCAATGTTGTCAAAGAATTTGCTGTATGTTTTTAGTTCTTCTTTTACAAAGTTTTTGTTGAAGTCATTCCTTAAAGTTGCTGCATTATTGAAATATTCTGTAAAAGTCTTTATTGAGTTAACTTCTTCATTTGAAAGATTAATGAAATCAAAGGGTTTGCCTTTGATTTCATTAAAAAGATTTGTTTGCTCGGTTTTCCAAGTTGTCAGTTGATAGTTTGTAAAATAGCCTGTTTTAAAGTCAATGTATTCAGCAAATTTTTCGTTTGCTGTTTTTATTCTGTCCAGCTTTGATTTGAAAAAGTCATATAACTTTTGTCTTTCAAGTTCACGTTGCCTAGCCTGTTCTGCTTCAAGTTCCTTCTTCTTACGTTCATTTTCCTGATGTCTGCGGTAAAACCAAACACCAGTTGCAATTAGTAGAACAAGTAATAGAAAACTTCCAATCTCTTTCATTTAATGCTGTTTATTTTGTAGTGTCCTGTCGTCTTTGGGTTGCTGATAACGTTTGGCCGCTTGCCGCAGTGGGGGATTTCGGAGCACTTCACTGTCAACCAAGCACAAA
>CAZFZJ010000037.1:4233-5104 GCA_964523665.1 uncultured Candidatus Saccharibacteria bacterium | reverse complement strand
GCAATGGCTCGCATAATAGCGAGTCTGCCAATTCTTTATCTCCCATTGCGCCCGCTTCAATCACACCGCGCAGGCTTAAATCGGCAGAATTGCAAATCAGCCATTGACCGTCTTCTAAGACGGTGGTGATGAATGGGAATGGCAACACATCGGTGATGGGGATGGGTTGTGCCGATTGTCCACCACCCGATACTTGTAAATCGCCCGCTACGGTGATATAGGCTTGTGTGAAGGTTTTTTGGGTGATGTTCAGTTCGATATTGTTCACATCCACATTCACCGCGCCAATATCGACAAAACTTGGTCGGGTTGCGGGAAAGCGCAAACGCACAAAATCGCGTTGCGCGGTACAAGTGAGCGACAAAACACGGTCGGTATCGCCCTTAAAGCTGGCATCCAAAAATCCTAAAATCGCATCTTTGATGCGGTCATCATCCTCACTGGCGCTCACATGGGCAGATAACATCATGAGCAAACTGAGGGCTAACATTATCCCAATAAAAAATTTTTTCATATAGCATCGCTCCAAATATGAGAAGCATTACAAAAACGCCATTATAACGTATTTTTGCTATTCCCTTAAAGTGTTATATCCTATTAAATGGCGGTCGCTATCGGTTAAAATGAGACAATAACACATGATTATGATGATTTTATGGAGAGATTATGGGATTATCAACACAACGGGTCATGTTTATCACCCTCGTCATGTTATTGGCGGTCTTAGCGACCCGTGTGCCTGTGGATACCGATACATGGTGGCACATCCGTAGCGGGGAATATACGCTCACCGAAGGCATGATTTACACCGACCCGTTTTCGTTCAGCAAGGCGGGCGAAACATGGGTTAATCATAGTTGGGGCGGGCAAA
>CAZFZJ010000037.1:2013-4107 GCA_964523665.1 uncultured Candidatus Saccharibacteria bacterium | reverse complement strand
AGAACACACTGCTCAAAAAGAACGACAACATTTGTCGGCGCGCCCACAAATGTTGTCGTTCTTTTTGAGCAGTGTGTTCTTATTGATTTTATTTCAGTACAAGCGCCAGAATAAAGACCGTTTATGGCTCATCCCGCCCTTGATGTTGATATGGGGCAATCTGCACGCGGGATTTTCTATCGGCTTCATCTTTTTGGTCGCCTTCATTGGTGGTGAATTGTTGGGGCAGGTGTTCGCCAAAGCTAAAACGGGCATCATCCCCATGCGGGGCATCGGCAAATTGGTCATCGTCACCGCCTTGGCTGTGGGCGCATTGGTGATTAACCCCTATGGATTCGCCATGTTGCGTGTGCCATTCGAGACGGTCAATTTGGGTGTGTTGCGTGGGTATATCCAAGAATGGCAATCGCCGAATTTTCAGGGGCGCGAAACATGGGCATTTTTGGGCATGATATTTTTGATCATCGGCGCATCGGGCATGGCGAAGCGTGGTTGGGATTGGACAGAATATGGTCTGATTTGTGGCACAGCATTTTTAGCCTTTTTATATGGGCGGAATATCGCCGTGTTCGCCGTTGCCGCCACACCCATCCTCAGTTATCAAGCCGATGCCTTCCTCACACAACAAGGATGGCAATTCACACCCCGTACGCGGGTATCTAAAGCACAATCGCGTTTGAATGCGGTATTATTGGCGGTGTTGTTATTCGGCGGATTGATGAGCATCGTATCTGTGTTGTTGCCCGATACGGTCGATGAAGCCCAGCGCGAAAATTTACCCATCGCCGTAGCCGAATTCATCGCGCAAAATCCGCCACAAGGTAAGATGTTCAACAGTTATAATTGGGGGGGATATTTGATGTTCGCCTTGCCCAATATCCCCGTCTATGTCGATGGACGCACCGATTTATATGGCGACCAGTTTTTAATGCGTTACTTGCGGACGGCATTGGGGCAGGGCGATTGGCGGAATGTGTTGGATGAAGATGACATTGATTGGGTGGTGGTCGAGGCGGGGAGCGGTTTGGCGGTGGATTTAGCCGATGAACCCGATTGGCGACAAATTTACCCCACCGAAGCCTATCCAGATGAAAAAGCGGTGATTTTTGTACGCAATCCATAAGGACTTATCATGACGGTGAATCTGAAACAACTCGGCTTATTGGGCGATTTTCGCCTCTTGGTGATTTTGTTCATCGCCTTTCGGGTGATGATGTTGATGGTCTATCAGCCCCTGCTCATCAACGATGTCGAACGTGGTGTTGGCGCACAAGGTGATCGGTTATATCACTATCAACTGGCACAATTGACGGGCGAAGGTGATTATCCATTTTTCGATTGGTGGAGCGAATTCCCCCCTGTGTGGTATACACTGACCACGCTGGTTTATCAATCACAGGGCGAGGCGGTCGATTACAGCACATGGTCTATCCTCATGGCATTCATTGTGTTGTTATTCGAGGTGGGCACTCTCATCCTCATCCGTGCTATCGGCACACACCTACATGGCGACATCACAGGCATGGGGTTGGCGTGGGTGTATGCCTTATTATTTGCCCCGCTTGTTTTTGTGTTTTGGAATTTTGAGAGTTTGGTGGCATTTTTCTTGCTCTTGGGCATATATTTCATCCTCAGACAGCGCGATATTCGTGGTGGTCTGGCGATTGGCTTAGGGGCATTGACCAAATTCACGCCCGCATTGATTTTCGGTGCGTTATTGCGCTATCAGAAACCTCGCCGTTTCATCAAAATTGGTGTTGTGGCGGTTGGATTATTTGCGTTGGTATATGCCGTACTCATCGCCAACGCATCAGCCAATGATAAAGACATCCGTTTTGTGACCACATCACTCACGGCGCAATTTGGCAAAGCCTCGTATCAAACGGTATGGGCATTATTAGACGGCAATTATCGCACGGGCAATTTTGGCTCTGTCCAAAGTCATTATGATTTATCTGCCGCCGATGAATTGTATGGCAACCCCGCCGTGATTCCGTCTTGGATACGGTTGGCGGTGGCGGGGGTAATCGGCTTATTCATCTTCATCACCACACGCCGATACGATGATAAAGGGTTTGTGGCGTTTGTGACCAT
>CAZFZJ010000037.1:1567-1991 GCA_964523665.1 uncultured Candidatus Saccharibacteria bacterium | reverse complement strand
TCTTCTTTTTGCAGGCACAAGGATGGTCGCCCCAATGGTTGGCGCAAATCATCCCCCTGATGTTGCTTTGCTTCCCGACCAAGAATGGCATCCTGACAGCGTTGATATTGGCAGGTGTGGTGTTTATTGAATATCCTGTGTTATTCATCCGTACGGGCGATACAGGTGGCGAAATCACGGGCGGATTGGTCGCGCCATTTGTGGCGCTCATCCTGATACGGACGCTAATTTTAGTTTTGTTGTGTGGGGGGTTGTATCTCAAATTGCGTGAAGAACCAACATGATGAACAATCAAACCCTTTGGCGGGGTCGAATACCCACATATGATGAATTGATGCTCCCCCTGTTGCAACTGGTGAGCGATGGGAATGTGTATCAATTGGGGCAAATCGTCAGTGCATTGGCAGATTACGTAAATCTGACG
>CAZFZJ010000037.1:875-1538 GCA_964523665.1 uncultured Candidatus Saccharibacteria bacterium | reverse complement strand
CAGTGGCAAGCGTACCCGTTTTGCCGCCCGTGTGAGTTGGGCGAAGACGAAAAACAAAAAAGCCCTGCTCATCGAAAGTGTGGGGTGGGGCAAGTTTCGCATCACAGCACGCGGCATTTGGTTGCTATCACAAAAACCTGTGCAGATTACGCATAAGGTGTTGATGCAATTCCCCGAATATGCTCAATTCGCCACGCGCAAATCGGATATGCCGATATTGCCTATGCTATCTGCCGATGATGATTACGAATTGCCCCTCATGGCGCATCTCACCCCGCAGGATCTCATCGAAATGGCATACCAAAATTTGATGAGCGACCTCGCTGAGGAATTATTAGAGATGATCCTCAGCGCACCACCCCATTTTTTTGAGCGATTAGTCCTCGAATTGCTCATGGCGATGGGGTATGGCGACCCATCCACGCCCGCCAAAGCGGTGGGTGGTGTTGGCGATGCGGGCATAGACGGGTATATTTATCAGGATAAGCTCGGCTTAGAAGTGGTGTATATCCAAGCCAAACGCTGGTCGCCAGATAAACCCGTTGGTCGCCCCGATATTCAAGCCTTTGTCGGCAGTTTGTTGGGCGTGGGTGGCAAAAAAGGGGTGTTCATCACCACATCGCGCTTCTCGCAATCGGCGATGACTTATGCCGCTGGACTGCG
>CAZFZJ010000037.1:0-807 GCA_964523665.1 uncultured Candidatus Saccharibacteria bacterium | reverse complement strand
GGTGTGGTGATTGAAAAACAATACACCATCAAAATGGTCAACCGCGAAAACTTCGGCATATAGGAGGCACAATGAGCAAACCGCTTACATGGCTATTGGCTATCGGATTATTGATTATCGTCTTTATTGGCGCGATTCCCTTACACTATGTCACTTTCACCTCGCGGGTGGCGGGGATGAATGATTATTTATCGCGGTGGGAAGGCGCACGCTCATTTTTTATAGATGGTGTTAGCCCCTATAGCGACCAAGCCACCTTGAATATCCAAACGCGCATTTATGGCAAAGCCGCCGAAGGCGAACAAGATCCCGGATATTTTGTGTATCCGTTTTATACCGTGTTCTTTGTCTTGCCGACTGTTTTTGTTTTTTTTGCGTGGGCATCAGCGATATGGATGGTCATCCTCGAAGCCTGTTTGCTCATCACGATGGTGCTGTTGCTCAATTTTTATCGATACCAACCCAAACCGTTGCTGTTTGCCTTCATCATGCTCTTTGCCTTGCTCGATTACCCCGCAGGGCGTGGGTTATTTTTGGGGCAACTGAGTCATGTGGTGTACCTACTGCAAATTTTTGTCATATGGGCGTTGTATAAAGGTCATGGATTGTCGGCGGGAATCGCCTTAGCCTGTGCCACGCTCAAACCGCAAATGACGTATATGCTCGCGCCATTATTGTTGTTATGGGCGTTGCGCTATCGGCAATGGCATTTTATGGGCGGATTTTTAGGCATGTTCGCCCTGTTGATGGGGGTCTCTTTCATCCTACAACCCGACTGGTTCGGCGATTGGGTGAATCAGGTGCGGT
>CAZFZJ010000036.1:0-5158 GCA_964523665.1 uncultured Candidatus Saccharibacteria bacterium | reverse complement strand
GTTAGGGTTAATACCTGTATTCACAGCCCCTAGATTTAACCAGCTAGGCGTAGCATTATTAGTGCTCATATTAATGGTTTGGTTAGTACATTGAATATTATCAATGACAACACGTTGTTGTTCTGTGAGGACTTCTGCGTTATAAGTAATGGTATTGAGAGAAGTTCCTACGAGATTACAAGCTAAGCAAGATTCACCGGGCGAAGCGTCTCCACCCTTACCGGAGTTTCCTCCACGTCCTCCATTACCACCGTTTCCACCACCACCACCATCACATTCAGCACCGCCGAGTCCTCCATAGCCTCCTTTTTGTCCTAATCCTCTTGCCCCACCTATTCCTCCTGCACCTGCTGTAGCAAATAATTGACAATCTTGTATATTGGCACTAGCGCCATTATTGACACAGAAAATAGCGAAGGCACCGCCTCCCGCAATACCACCGGTACCGGGTGTTAAGGCTTTCAAGCCACCTTGTCCGCCACCACCGCCACCAGCACCATAATCATGCGGGCAAAAAAAACAAGGGTCATTCTGCCCGCCACCGCCGCCACCTCCTCCGCCGCCAGAACCATCTGATACAGCATTTGAACCATTGGTACCGTTCGTACCAGCAATGAAATAGCCACCAGCATAAGTTGGAGGCAATCCATTAGTTCCGTCTGCACCATCAATACCATTAGCACCATTAACACCATTTTTCCCCCTTGCTCCAGAACCACAACCATTGGTTGTGCATCCCCCCGGATTATCACAACCAAAATCATTACTAGAACCACTTCTTCCATTACCTCCTTGCCCTGAGGAGCTGGGGGTAAGTCCTCCTACTGCACCTGCTAAAGCCCCCGCAGGGTCACGCCCCTGAACACCATTTTCGCCATTATTATTTCCTGAGGGTCCTCCTTGTCCACCTCTTCCTCCTGACCTAGGTGCACCGGGTACTCCTCCCCCCGCCGCCGCCGGTGGAACAGTACCATCATCAGAGTCAGCACCATTCTGCCCATCAGATGCTCTATCGGCATCCGTTCCTGTGAAACCTGTTCCATTTGTACCATTTATTCCATTGGCTCCCCTTCCAGCATCTACATAGCATCTTACTATGTTATAATTAGAACAGCCATTTCCTACATAAACTCCATAATTAGTTACGCGAGTACCGTCTACAAAGTTTTGACACTCAATTCTTAAATCTTGTAATCTAAAATATTGAGAACCTGCTTGTATAACTATTGCAGATGATCTTGGATTTAGTGAGTTACCAACAGCAGGTACAGGAAAACCGGGAGAACCTGGGTCCACTTGTGTATTTCTTCTAATAATTCTGGTACCTCTATCAGGGAAAGCACCTGCAGTATTTTGGGAAGAAGTTTTTTGCGTAAATGTAGTATTGTAACCGCCTTCAAGAGTAGTATAAGAACCTATTACAATAGGCTCATCTATAAGATAATCCCCTACTGCCATTTTAATAGTGGCATTGTTACATTGAGCAAGTCCAAGGGCTGTGGTTAGATTGGTAGGAGAACTAGGGGTTAATCCGTTACCTGTACCTGTGGGTGTTACGTAAATATTGTTACAAGTAGGTCCTGGAACACCACTCGTTGTATTGACATTGGCAGTTGCTGTACCGGGAGTACAAGTAAAACCTGTTCTTGTTACGGTTACAGTATAAGTACCGGGACCTACCACAACAGAAGAAGAAGTAACTCCATTTTGTACTACTCCATGGGACCAAGAATAGTTACAATCAGGACAAGCGGAGCCACCAAATAAAGCAGTAGCAGTTAAAGTAGTAGTTCCTGCACCACATATGGTTACATTGGAAGGCGTAACAAAAGCCTGGATATCATCCACTACTGTAACCATATGATTAGCAGTAGTTGTACAGCCGTTGGCAACCATAGTAACGGTATAGGTAGTGGTTACTACAGGCGAGACCGTAATTGCTTGAGTATTAGCTCCTGTATTCCAAGTATAAGAAGTAGCACCTGCAGGATTAGCGGTTAAGGTAACATTATCACCTTTACAAATTTGTGTAGCCCCAGAAATACTTACAGAAGGAGCTACCGTAAAGGTTACTTGTGTTCCTGATGTAAGAGCATTATTACAGTTATCTAGAAAAGTATTTCCATCTGTTCCATTATTAATCGTTACCGTATAAGTACCGGGAGTGGTTATAGCAGAAGTATTGATAGCTAATTGATTGGTAAAAGCACCTGTTCCACAACCTACTCCAGAAGCTGAGGAAACAGTTACTGCTTGAGGACCTGTAATAGAAAACTCAGAACCTGTACCTGTAATGGAATTACATCTAACATTTTCACTAAAAGTTAGTGTAACTTGATTCACGGGAGGACAAGAAGCGGTTGTTGCAGTTATAGTAGGTGCAGACTGGTCAAATATAGAAGCTGTACCTCCAAAGGTTAAAGTATATCCTGTGGTGTTTCCCGTAAAATTATTCACAATTAAAACATAAGTTTGCCCTGCAGTAACATTTATGCCGGGCATAAAAGGTGATTGAGAAGCATCATAGCTTAGATTTCCAGCTTGAGTGGGCAAGATCAAGCCCGTTTGCCCATATTGTGCTGAATAATTACAACGAACAGGCGTTAGGCTCGGAATAGCACTGCAATTCGTTCCTGTTATGTTATACAAAGCAAAGTCATAATCTTGCCCGGTATTAATGGTAAAAATAAAACTTCCTGAGTTCTGGACAGTAAAGATATACCAAACGGAATTGGTTTCTCCTGTTAATAGGCAAGTAGTATTAGGAGCAATATCCCTTATTGGACCAAAACCAGAATAAGAAACATTCTGAGTATAAGTCTGTTGACAAACAGGTATTGCATTATTACAATCCTGCTCAGGTGCTAATGGGCTCAATCCTCCTCCTTTAGGGGGCGGAATGATACCATCCATAATCATTTGAGTTTGTTGCATTTTTGCGTTCACTCTTTGTTGAAAGAGCGGGTCATTAGGATTAAATGGCGGTGCATTCGTTACTAGCTGCGCCATAGAAAGCCTAGCATAACCCAGAAGCAAGAATAATATTACTAGTTTCTTCATACAATACTTCTCAATAATCTGCAATATTAGGTATTTTTATGTATTCAATCAAAATAAAATTAAAAAAAATTACATTTTGCAATATAATTAACAAAAAGAAAAAAAAAAAGAAAAATTGTTTATTTTTTTATTTTTTAAAAATGGAAAAAAACTAAATTTTTAAAAAAGAAATTCCATTCCATAAAAGAAATATTCTATTTTCAGTATTTCCATTCTTTAAAAATAATGCAGTATTGAGTTGCATTTTTTTATTAACTCAATAGTTATTTTCTATTTTTCCAGTTATTTAAGGTTTTTTCGTCTACACCTAGTGCTTGTGCGGCTTCTTTTCTAGTTTTATAGATTTTTATTGCCCATTCTTGTAACTGATAATGAAATTCCTCTAAAATTTCTTGTGCTTTTTGACCATATACAAAAAAAGGATGCCCCCCTGTATTACTAGAATGATATTTTTCATATTGTTGTTTGGCGTATTCAAAAGCAGTTTTCGGTTTCAACATCTCTTTAGTCTCATTGTCAAAGTCTAAAAAAGTTTTGTAATAGATAGCAATTTTTTGCAAATCTCTGTAATTTCCGGGTAGTTCCAAAGTTTTCAACCATTCTAGTAGATATTTTTCCTTTGGGCATACATATTTTTCACTGAATTTCATTTGTTTCCATACACTTTCCCAGTCTTTTTCACGGTCTTCGGGAATTTCCCTTAATGCGGGAATACGCAAGATATGCTGAGTAATTCTATCAAAAAAATCAGGCAATAGCAATTGTTTTAATTCTTCAATAGAATTATTCGAAGCAAAAATAAGCTTACACTCTACAATTTCTTCTTTGGTAGCCCCTAGCCTTCTTATTCTCATTTTATTATTCTCATCTGTTTGCAGGGCTTTGAGCAATTTGGCTTGAACAGATTTTGATAAATGATGCACTTCATCAAGAAAAAATACACCTCCATCAGCTTCTAATAATAAGCCCTTCTTTCCGTCTTTTTGTGCTCCTGTAAAAGTACCTTTCTCATAACCAAACAGTTCGCTTTCTGCCATAATATCATCTGCAAAAGATGCAGCACTCGCCTGTATTAAAGTTTTTTTGTTATTTTCTGTTTTTTCAGCTAATTCTTTAATTAATTGAGATTTACCTAATCCTCTTTCGCCTATAATTAAAATACTAAAACCCGACCTAAAAAATGCGTCAAACAATTTATTTACCAACTCCCTTTTCTCTGAACTCGGATTCTTGAAAAGAGAGAACTTTTTTACTTCTTGAATAATTTTAGTAGGGCATTCTACAATATCAAAAGGCTTAAAACGTTCCGTACGCTCTGCTTTTTTGTTATCATAGGTTTTAATAAAGCGATGTTTTGGCGGTAATTTATCCAATTCAGAAAGCAAATACCAAACGGTTTGAGTTTCCGAACTTCCTAAAGTAATGTTGATAATATACTCTGTATTCCCACTAAAGTCTAAATGCTTTTTTATCCACTCAAAAAGTTCTTTATATATCTCTTCTTCATCACGCAGACTTTTGATGTTCAATTTTACCTCCCTAAAAGTATCTCGGGAATATACAGAAGTAAAATTACTCTCGTCTAAAAGCCATCGTATTTGGTTATCTATGCTGTAATGATGAATATTTCTCCATAAATATTGCTTAAATTTAGAAAATAAATCGGGATATTTTTCTTTTACATATTTATTTTCTTTCTCTAAATCGTAGCATAAATCTTTATTGGCTTGGGAAATTAGATCTTCAAAAATAGGATTAAGTCCATGCTCTTGAATGAGATTATCCTCTAGGATACTTTTCTTGTAAAAAAATCTACGTGAAACCAACTCATCAAATGTACTTTGTGGTGTAATCAAATAAATCACTTCATCAAACTTAAACTTATTGTAATCATTTTTGGGGGAATCAAATACATCCATTAATTCTATTTGCTCTAGATTTTCAAAGTGTATATTCTTCTCTGGCAAACCTTTTTGATAAAAAGCAGAAAGAACGTGCTTCAAATAAGCAATGCCATGAGTGGTATAATGCCACGTAATATAAACTTTTTTCATAATAAAGGAAATTTATTTCTTTCAAAAGTAATTAATTCCTTTTT
>CAZFZJ010000035.1:4858-5196 GCA_964523665.1 uncultured Candidatus Saccharibacteria bacterium | reverse complement strand
GGGTGGATGTGCGACGGGCAGTACGGGCATGCCCCGGCATATATCCCATCATGGCGAGCGCCAATGTCGATTTGCCACTGCCACTTTCGCCGACCAAGCCGTGAATTTGCAACGGGTCTATGGCGAGCGATACATCATGAAGCACATTCACCCATCGGTTTTGTAGGGCATATTCTATCCATAAATGTTCCGCTTGGATAATTGGTGTGGTCATCGGATTTGTCCTTCATATCGAAATACACGGCG
Organism: uncultured Candidatus Saccharibacteria bacterium; assembly: GCA_964523665.1. Lineage (GTDB taxonomy): Bacteria > Patescibacteriota > WWE3 > 2-01-FULL-39-13 > 2-01-FULL-39-13 > CAZFZJ01. The sequence continues at coordinate 4,950 of CAZFZJ010000035.1, read as the reverse complement.
CAAGCCATCGGCGAATAAATTCACGCCGATGACCAAAATGGCAATCGCCGCGGCGGGCGACCCTAATGCCCATGGCGCACGGAAGCCCTCGC
>CAZFZJ010000035.1:3815-4825 GCA_964523665.1 uncultured Candidatus Saccharibacteria bacterium | reverse complement strand
CAACCATGCGACCCCAACCCGGCGATGGCGGTTGCACCCCCAACCCCAAAAATCCCAACGAGGCGACCAAAAAGATGGCATATGAAAAACGCAATGCCGCTTCTACGGTGAGGGCGGGCAAAATACTGGGCAAAATTTCGCGGGTGAGGATGTAAAAGGTGGATTCACCCCGCAATTTAGCAATCTCGATATACCCTTTACTGCGAATATTCAATGTGGCGCTACGAATCACACGGGCGATAATGGGGATGTATAACACAATTACCACCATCACCAAACCGACCGATGACGCGCCCAATAATCCGAGCATGACCAACGCCAAGACCAATGCGGGGATGGACAGCAAGCTATCAAATAAGCGCGAGACCAGTTCATCACTCCATCCGCCATAATAGCCGATGGTCATGCCCAATGCCGTGCCGAATATCACCGAAAAAAAGGTGGCGATACCGGGCAAGAGCATGATGTCGCGTGCGCCCCGTAAAATGCGACTGAAGACATCGCGTCCTTCTTTATCGGTGCCGAGGAGATGTTGTGCCGATGGTGGTGCGCGTTGCACGATGCGGTTGTTGGCATCGCGGATTTGTGTATCATAACGATATGGGGCGATGGTGCTACCGAAAATGGCTAAAAAAATGAATATGCCCACGATGATTAATCCCAATAAGCTGAGTGGGCGTTTGATGAGTTCGCGTATCATGGTTTTTAATCTTCATCTTCGCTATTTTCATCTGTGGGCAATGGTAGTCTTTTCAAGCGTTCTCGATCATCATTTACAGAAATATCATTGTGGTCTGTCTTGGAATAAACCGTAATCATGACAACATAATCGACCCAATAAACAAAATAAATCACTCGAAAACCACCCCGTTTGCCACGTTGAGATGACTTGTTTTGCAGATGTGCTTTAGAAACTTCATAGCCAACATGAGGGATTAAATCGCCCAGCCGTTCATCATTTTTGAGCTGGTCTACAAGGGTCTGAACATCATCTAAAATCGATGGGTGTT
>CAZFZJ010000035.1:1786-3683 GCA_964523665.1 uncultured Candidatus Saccharibacteria bacterium | reverse complement strand
CTTTAAGGCATCTAACATTCCTGTGTCGATATTCTCCAAGATTTGTTCATTACTCAGTTCAGTGGCTTGTTCAACATAAGCATCTATCGCCTCTAAGACAATATCAGCAATTGTAACTTGTTGAAGTTGTGCCTTTTCTTGTAAATATGCCACGACCTCTTCAGGCAAACTAAGGGGTATTGTTAAATTGACCATAAAAAACCTCCCATGCTTTTTCTCATTATAGACAAGATTAGGGCTTATCACCCCAATCTCGTCTATGATACGTGTTAGTTCATCCGCACGGTGCGAAAATCGGTTTGACCAGGGAATGGGTGCATTTGTAAGCCGTCTATTTGGGTGTAAGTCGCGCCGACCACAGAGGCGAACCACGGGATGATAATCGAGCCACGTTCGGCAAAAATGGCGCTGATTTGGGCATAAATCTCGCCCCGTGCAACAATATCGGCGGTGACGGCGGCTTGTGCCACCAATGCATCGACTTCGGGGTCAGAGAAGTGCGTCTCGTTATAGATGCCCCCTGTGACATACGCCTCGACAAAATAACTTTGCGGAATTGGGCGATCGCCCCACCCCGTGATGCCCAAATCGACTTCGAGCCATTCGGTATCGGCATAATAAATGCCCTCTTCGCGCAAGAGGATATTCACATCAATGCAACCTTGCGCCCATTGTTGTTGCAACGAAACAGCTAAGGACGCGTAATTGAACGAATTGACCACATAAAAATCGACCGACAGGCGTTCATTGCCAGTGGCTTGTAAAATGAGCGCACATGCCATAGAGGGGTTATAATCCTGTTCGATTGGGGTGAAGAAATCGGCATATTTGGGTCCGATGGGGTCGTTATTGCCCACCACGCCCAATCCTTCTTGGACGGTTTGGAGCAATTCTTCGCGGTTGGTCGCCAATTTGAAGGCTTGGCGAATACGCACATCCTCGCCCAATGAACCCGCATCGGAGCGAATACGGATAACAGGATGTTGGTTGGTGGGGACATTCAAAATGACGATGTTGCTATCGGCTTCGAGTGTTGGCACTTGGTCGACATCCACTTTGAAGATGAAATCCACTGCGCCACTGCGGAGGGCATCGATTTGTGTTAGGGCATCATCAATAAATAAAAATTCCACACCATCTAAATAGGGTTGCTCATCACGCCAATAATTTTCGTTACGGACGAATGTGGCGCGTTCACTGGCGCTATATTCCACCAATCGGAACGGACCCGTACCATTCACCCCATCGGTGACATCGCTAGGGTTTGTATCGCCTTCGCTCAATATCAGGGCATGACGATTCGCCACGCCGAAGATGAAATCGGCATTGGGTTGGGGGATGGTGAATACCACCGCATAATCACCATCAGCATTCACCTCAAAATCCCCCATCAAACTGACGGCGGGCGAGCCGAGTTGTTTGAGCCGATTAAAGGTATAAACCACATCGGCAGAGGTGAAATCTGACCCATCATGAAAGCGAACCCCCTCGACCAGCCTAAAGCGATACGATAGCCCGTCTTCGCTCACTTCCCACTCGCTGGCTAAATTGGTGACGAGGTTGCCATTGGCATCGACTTCGATGAGATAATCATACAGGGTGCGATTAAACAGGATTTCGGGATCATTTGAACCGGTCGCTGGGCCTAAGTTGATGGGCGCGTTCATCCCCACACGCAACACACCACCACCGCCTTGGGCGTTCACCACGCCAGAAAATGCCAATACCCATACCAACAGCATGAGCAGGACAGATACTCGTTTATGGATGGTCATATCTTTTCCTCCATAGGGATAGGGTTGATAAAATACAAAACACACCTGTGTTATCTCACAGATGTGTTTAGGGTAACACATGTTACGGTTTGTTTGGGGCTAATTTGACATTTCTTAAGCAA
>CAZFZJ010000035.1:0-1776 GCA_964523665.1 uncultured Candidatus Saccharibacteria bacterium | reverse complement strand
TAAAGGATATGTTCTATATCATTTGCTCACATAGCCACCATCGGGTGTGACCACGTAACTCAGATTGCTGGTCAGGGAGATATAATATGCTTCCCACGTCATGCCATCTTCATAACAATCATAGACCAGCAGGTCATAATCATCAGACGGCAATTCAACGGCGATGTTACCACCATCCGCCAAGACATCACCAAGCCAATTATCACCCCAATCATCCGAATAAGATGATGAGATGAATACCCCACACACATCATCACCCGACAGGTTAATAACGCTGAATGCAAAACTACCCGAATAACTGGTGTCATCTGTATCATCAACATCATCATCGCTAGGACGAGTCTCGGCATAGACATTTAATTGATAATCACCACCGAACCAACCATCATAAGTCGTGGCGATGATGATATAATCGCCCGTCTCGGTGAATGTATAGGTGATGACGGCGTTATAATCGCCCAAACTATCATCATCTTCTGCCAACACGGTCGCATAATCGGGAGAGAGCAAAATCAGATACGAGTCCAATTCATCCGACTCCATTGTGATGGTCAATGTCTCGCCTGCTTCGGCATAGACGAGCCATTCTTCATATCCAAATTCTTCATCTAAGCCACCATCGGCAACGATGATGCCACCGTCATTTTCATCAATCGGTGGCAAGGGGACAGCCGTTGGGATAGGTGGTTCGGTGGGTGGTGGGTTATTATCAACAGGTGGTGGATTGGTCGTATCGCCAGAGCCAGGGCTGGTCGGGGTGCCATATAACCGTTGAATAGCGAGGATGTCATCGCGTTGCAAGGTGGAGGCTGTGCCAGAAAAGGCATACATGACCGCCGAGGGGTCTGCGCTATGGTCTAAACCCAATGCGTGACCAATTTCATGCAATGCCACCACATAAAAATCGGTGTCGCCACCATCATATAATGTCCAGGGTTCAATATCATCAAAGAAAATATCGCCACCATCACTTGGGAAATAAGCAAATGCCAATACATCGCCTTCAGTGCCAAATTCAGGATCATCCAACGTGAACGAGAGTTCAATATCGGCATTTCCCGATGTCTCGGCAAAGGTGAGCGCCGATACCGCCGCCCAATCAGCAAATGCCTTGCGAATGGCTTGTTGCGCTGCACCACAATCTAAATTTCTGGGGCAATTGAGCGTCTTAAAGGTTAAATCGGTTTTATTCCACTTATCGGCGATGACAAATTTCATCCCGCGTGATTGTGGAATCCGATGCACATCGATTGGCGACCGTTTGTCATCATCGGTATCTTGTTGTGCGCCAACATACGCCACCACCATCAAAAATATGTTGATAAAAATAATCACCATCAAGCCCTTGATTAATCGCATATCTATGTCCTCATCGAAAAATTAACTGTGCGATAAGGCGATTGTAACGTAGATTAAAGGTTTGTGCCTGTTAGATATAAAAAATTTTTTCGATTTGTGTCTATAATGATATATATCCGTCTGTTATCGAGGTGAATATTTATGACCTATCATCTGCATCCCATAGACCCACAAGCCAAATCGACCTTGCATCAAGCCAGCAAGGTGTTATTAACCGCCCGATTATTGGGCAGTAGTCCATTGCCCAACGGCTTGCGTCATAGCTTGTTGCCCACATTGGGCGAAGCCGCGCTGACCACTGGCATATTATCATTCGGTGGGGAATTGCGCCTGAATTTCATGAATCCGAGCATTCATCACGTACAAAATGGCGAAACGGTGTTTGATATACCGCTCGATGGACATACACAAAAATCG
>CAZFZJ010000034.1:0-5254 GCA_964523665.1 uncultured Candidatus Saccharibacteria bacterium | reverse complement strand
AGATTAATTTACTTAGTTGGCATTTGGAATTCAGCGTAAGGATCCCACATAAGATTTTCCTTTCTTAATTATAGTTTTTAAAGAACAGTTTTACTGCAATATATTTATAATATAAATTATTATATGTTAAATATTCCTAGAAAATAAAAAACCGCCGAGCGAGACGGATTCCGTTGTAAATAAACTTTGGTGGTGTCTGCTGGATAATATCAGAACTTTCTTTGAGCAAAATCCAGAGAATTTTGCTGATTGACCCGCCCAGCGTTTCCGCTCGCCTGACGGCGAGCAAAACAGAAAAATTTTCGTTTCCTTAATTGAAAAAATTTTTGCGAGGCGGCTAATTCAATCTGGTGGTCTATTTTAGAAAAAGTTAGAACTTATTTTCAAGAAAATCCTGCCGACGATTTTTAGTTGTCCGCCCCGCCAAGCGGGGCGGGCAGGAACTTTTCCAAAATTTCGCTCGGGCGGGCAAAAAGGAAGGGGTTTAGGGGAAGGAATTTTTGCCCGCCCTCGCTTTTTCTGCCACAATTTTTGTGCCAGCGAAGCTGGCGCGCCGTCATGTTGAAGACTATTTTGTTAAATGAAAATAGCTTGATCTTCTACAAAGTGGTACTTTCTCGATAAGAAAATATTTCTTTAAATCACCCAATAAATACAACGACTCTTTATAATGTTTAGTAATAATAACAATGAGTGGACCCCCTGAAGAGACAAAAAAACAATTTTCATTAATTTTTAATGATCCAAAAAGCTTTGAAAAAATACTATATATAAACGAATCAAAGAAGATATTATGCGATATCCAACGAGATTTAAAATATTGTGGTATGTCGCCATAAGCGCCGACTGTATACATATTAATTGCTCTAAACAAGATTGAATAATCGTTTTTATCTATTGCAGGTATAATTTTTGTTTTTAGTATGTCTTCTTTAATATTTCCCCATTCATCACCTATCTTCTCAAATAAAGAAAAACCCTTCCTAAAAAGATGCATATCTATAATTCCGCTAATTGATTTTATATTTTTAGGATACAGCAATATAGAACAATATTCTTTTGGTATTTGATTTAAACACCATACGTTAGCCTCGCCTCCAATAATAACTAAAGACTTGCCAGATAGTGCCGTGGCGACTGCTCCACCTATGCTTGGCATTGTAGACAAAAATCCTTTTTTCGAGGTTTCTTCGCCATAATTTTGGGCAAGCAGTTTTGTCATGTCACTAACTGACAAGACATTTCCCATTAAAATATTTATAGCCTGTGCTACAGCTGCCATTATTGCCGCTGATGAACCCAATCCTCCGTGTAAAACATCATGTAAGTTTTTCGCACTTACATTGAAACCCACTTTTATGTTAAGAGCTTTTTGCATTATTTTTACGGTATGTTCAACTATTGCCCGGCGATTATTAGGAGTATCGATAATAATCTTTTTATCATCGCTTATTGATACATCTCCCCTTGTAAATTTACTAAGAGAGAAATTGATAGAATTTACAGGATATACTTGCGGTCTCGGTGGATGGGTAAAATAATTGTGATGACAAAGAAAAGTATCTACACGTGCAGGGACAATAATTTTACAACGTTTTCCCCTTTGGACAACTTTGTTAACCTTTATATCTAACGGATTTAAAAGATGGCCGATTTTATAGTAATAATTTTTTTCACTCATATATAAGAGACTGATTTTATATCATTAATAAACTTTTGGATTTTTTTATAACTATGATCATTTCTTATTATTATCTTAAACAATTCCTGTTTTTTATTAACTATCTTAACGATTGAAGAAGTTATAGAATATGATTTAAGAACTTCACGCAATTTCGCTTCTTTCTGCTCATCAATATTTAAAAGAGAAAAAACAATATAATTTAAGTTCGGCTCATACAATAATTTTATAAAATTAATATTATGCATCTCTTTTGCCAAGAAACGTGTTTTTTCTAATGTATTTAAAACCTCTTTTCTAATATGAGAAAAATTATTAACTGATAATATACTATAGACTGCAATAACATCTGCACCTTTTCGGCTACCTATTAAAGTCTCATCGGTATTCCCCGCTAAATATGAAACATTGATACTAATATATTTTTCTAATCCCGAACGGAAAATTATAGCTCCAGATCCAACGGGTCCGCCTAATGTTTTGTGGAAATCGACACTGATTGATGACAAAGACTTTAACGAGAAAATATTACTATATTCTTCCAAAAAGGGAAGAAAAAAACTAGAAAAAGCTGCGTCCATATGAAAAAATATATTATCAGATTTCAATCTATTAATAAAATCATCGACCTCTCTAATGGGATCTATCGAACCGCATTCTGTGGTCATTGCAGTAAGAACTAAAATTATAGGACTGTTATCATATTTTCTAATTTTTTTAATATGTTTTATAATTTTTTCATAATTTGCACGACCTAATGAATCAAGTTCTATTTTAATAATTTCGTTATTAAAATCATTATAGACATCTAATAAATGCAATGCTTTTATGATTGAATAATGTGCACTATCTGGGATAACCCAATAAATCTTGCTATTCTTTTTTAATTCTTTAATTTTAGCCCGTGCCCATTTTTTCGCAATCCACATTGCATAAAAATTAGCCTCAGTCGCTCCGTTAGTTATATATCCAGAAAAAGACGAAAATGGCAACTTTATAATCTGAATAATCTTTTGTAATAATTTTTTTTCCAGATATCGCGTAAAATTAAAAGTCCCGCTATCAGAAACCTTAATAATCTCATTACTGGAAATTCCCTTTGCATGCAACAAAATATTATTATAATTATACTTCCCAAACCAAAAAGGAAAAAAACGTGCACTAAATTTTAAAGGTGACCATGCTCGACCAAAAACTAAACCTTTACGCAAACGAGAATCATAACGAGCGTAAAGGGTTAAAAAAATAAAAGTATAAAAAAATTTTATAATCTTTTTCACAAATAAAATACTAATAAATAAATTTACTTCCTAGCTTTAACCCATTTTTTATCCATTAATCTGTCAACTTGGATTAGAGTATTTTCAGGACACCCATAGGTGGGGATTATTATATTAATATCAATTAAACCACAACAATATGCAATATGTTCTTTTTCAATTTCATAATTTAATAAGCGTATCCTTTGTTGTTTATTATTATTTTTATCATTTGGACCACTTAGATCACGCTGACCTAATTGATTCTTTATTTCTTCTAGAGTTAATGGAATAATCCCTATTATTATGCTTTTTGGCAAAAAATAAGATATATCTGTAATTAAGTTAGATGCTGGTGTCTCAATAATAATATTTTTCCTATCCATAACACTATTAAATATTATATTTAAATCATAACCGTAAGCATTACCATAATTTCGTACACTTAAAAATACTTGTCCGTCCATTTCTTTTGTTATAAATTCATCTCGGCTCATGCGAATCGAACCATGTTCTTTTTCCCCCGGCCTTAATTCTCTTGTAGTTAAAAATGGTGGATCAAAAAACTCATAATTATTAACTAAATGATTTATAACCATTGTTTTGCCACTTCCGCTAGGTCCGCAAAGAACGATAAACTGATTACTTCTCTTAATTATTTCTTTAATTTTTTCTTTATTGTCTTTTGACATAATGATAAAATATTAATTGAATAATCTTTTCTTAATTGAAGTGCAATATCATATAATGGCAAACCCATGGAACTAAAATAATCGCCGTTTAAATTACTAACAAATATAGCTCCAAGATGTTCGTGATCGTAGGCACCAGCTATATCCAATATATTTTCCTTCTCAACATACAACCTCGCCTCTTCTTTGTTTATCTTTCTAAAAGTAATTTGCGTTTCCCTAATCCCTATACTTTTTTTATTGGATGAAGCATCGATAATTGCATATCCGGTTAGTATAGAATGAGTGGTACCACTAAGAGACATAAGCATATCCATTGCTTCTTTTTTAGTTTTTGGTTTTAGCAAGACAATACCTTTATTTACTACTAAGGTATCTGAACCTATAATAATTGCATCCTTAAAAGAATTTACAAGAGAGTTCGCCTTTTTATAGGCTAAATGTTTTACTAAATCACTTGGAGGTATATTTAAATTATTCTCCTCTTCGTAATTAGGGGCTGAAACAGAAAAAGGAATACCAAGCAGATTAAAAATATTCTTTCTTCTTTTTGATGTAGAGGCAAGTATTATGGTGCGCATAAAAAATTTTATTCTTAGTTTATATTAATTTATTGAAACATCAACGCTTACATTAAGAGCCTTCGCTATTTTCTTGAGAGTATTAAGTGTCGGATTCTGGTTTTTACCAGCTTCAATTTTGATAATTGTATTATTGGCGACATCGGCCAATCTCGCCAATTTCTCTTGGGATAACCCTTTGGCTTCCCTAAGTTTTCTAAGTGTTTTTGTAATGTTTGACATAACTAATACTATGGTAGTAGAATTAAGATAGAAATGATATTTTAGTTCTTCTACTATAATAGTATATTAAAAATCAAAAATAGTAAATAGCGGTTTTTCGCAAAGCGAAAAACAAAAAATTGTGGCAGAAAAAGCGAGGGCGGGCAAAAATTCCTTCCCCTAAACCCCTTCCTTTTTGCCCGCCCGAGCGAAATTTTGGAAAAGTTCCTGCCCGCCCCGCTTGGCGGGGCGGACAACTAAAAATCGTCGGCAGGATTTTCTTGAAAATAAGTTCTAACTTTTTCTAAAATCGCCGAATGTGGACCCAAGGAGACTCGAACTCCTGACCCCTTCTATGCCATAGAAGTGCTCTACCAACTGAGCTATGGGCCCGTTAAATATATAATATCTATTTATTTTAAGAATTTCAAGATAAAAAAAGCCATTGTGGGGTTCACACAACGGCCTAATTTTTCCGGCGATTTTTTCTGTTCCCTATTTTTATTGCGTTTGGAACAGAAAACTGTAGATGGCCATTAAACCGCAATATGCGGCAAAAAGCCATCCCAGCGTCAAGAAAAATTTCTTGAGCATGACAGTTATCCTTAAAACTTTTACGCGAAACCTTCGCGCTAAGGATATAGGCACCTTGCCTATAATATATTTTTATATCATAAAATAAATATATTGTCAATATATATTATAATAAAAAACACAGCCATAAAAGACCGTGTATTATAGAGCCTCGTTTATAAGAGTTAACAAACGAGCACTAATTTGTTGTGTTATTTCATCTCGTGATAGAAAAAAAAAAAAAATTATTGGTTCTCCAATATTAAT
>CAZFZJ010000033.1:2083-5627 GCA_964523665.1 uncultured Candidatus Saccharibacteria bacterium | reverse complement strand
CACCATCATCCTCACGATTGTCATCATGACAATTATCGCATGGGACACCTTTTTCACCTTGTTTCATACCCTGTTATTTGAAAGTGGCACATGGCAATTTCTATATTCAGATACACTTATCCGCCTGTTTCCAGAAAAATTCTGGTTCGATGCCGCCCTTTCTATTGGTGCAATTACAACCATCTTGGCGATTATCCTTCTCGCAATTACAAGGCGATACCGTTAAAATAGATATAAGAATATATTTATTTCATGCCTAAAGCGCTTTAGCAAGGATTTTTGACCATGTTACAACCATCAGCACGATTAAAAAATTTGCCACCTTATTTCTTCTCGGTGATTGGCGATAGAATTCGTCAAATGCAATCAGAAAAGATTAAGGTCTATCGGCTGGATATTGGCAATCCAGATATGCCACCCCCATCCGCCGTCATCGAATCGCTGGCAACATCGGCGAGTAACCCCAAAAATCATGGCTATAATAGTTATCGTGGAACACCCGCCTTTCGTCGTGCGATGGCAAAACATTATCAACGCCGATTTGGTGTCACCCTAGACCCTGATGTCGAAATTTTGTCCCTCTTAGGCAGTAAAGAGGGCATTGTCAATATCACCCTAGCCCATCTTTCTAAAGGTGATATTGCCCTCATACCCGATATTGGTTATCCCGCCTATGCGATGGGAACGCGCCTCGCCGAAGCCGAAATCCATTGGGTGAGGCTCAATCCAACGGATGGGTATCGCCCTATGTTAGATGAAATCCCGATTGATATTCTCAATCGTGCCAAAGTGTTGTGGATTAATTACCCCAATAATCCCACAGGCGCGATGATTACCCTAGATGACTATAATCGCATCGCCAATTTCTGCCAAAAACACGATATCCTGCTCATATCTGATAACCCCTATATGGATGTGTTATTTGATGGCGCAACCGCCCCCAGCGCGCTTCAAGCCGATGCCGATAGAAACTATATTGTTGAATTTTTCTCATTTTCTAAAAGTTATAACATGGCAGGATGGCGCTTAGGTGCGGCATTAGGCAGTAAAGGGGCAATCGATAATCTGTTAGCGGTTAAAAGCAATATCGATAGCGCCCATTTCACCCCGATATACGATGCGGGCATCACAGCATTAGATACCCCACAAGATTGGCTTGATGAGCGTAATGCCATTTACCAACGGCGCAGAGACAAAATTATGTCGATATTGCCCCAAATCGGCTTGTCGGCTGATACACCAATGGGGTCATTATATGTATGGGCAAAAGTTTTAGATGGTGATGCCACCGCTTATGTCGAATCGGCACTGACCAATGCACATGTATCCCTCGCACCTGGGGGTGCTTATGGACCAGGTGGCGATGGATATGTGCGCTTTAGCGTGGGTGTCGAAGATAACGAACTCGCAGAAGCACTCGATGCCCTCGTATCATGGTATAACAAACGTTAAAAGGACATATGACTGAATTTTTTCAACCCAATCAACAAGAAAAAGCATTTCTAGTGGGTGTGACTGTTAAAGGCAGTCGCCCACTTCTGTCTGTCAGCGAATCGCTCAAAGAGCTGGCTCTGTTAGCCGATACGGCAGGCATGATTGTCACGGGACAAGCGACACAAACCGTAAATCACATAGACCCGTCTACATTTATCGGCACAGGTAAAGTAGAAGAAATTAAAGAAACTCTGGTTGAGCTAGAGACCAATATCGTCATATTTGACGATGAACTATCTCCCCGTCATCAACGCGAATTAGAACGCCGATTTAGAGAAAACGTCAAAATTATAGACCGCTCCACATTGATTTTAGATATTTTCGCGCAACATGCCCGTACACGCGAAGGGGCTTTGCAGGTCGAACTCGCCCAATATGAATATCGCCTACCTCGCCTAACGCGCCTATGGACACACCTCGCCAGACAGGCAGGTGGCAGTGGCTCAAAAGCAGGTGTTGGCTTACGCGGTCCTGGCGAAACTCAGCTCGAAGTCGATAAGCGCGAAATTGGGCGCAAAATTGCCAAACTCAAAGAAGAAATTGAATTGGTGAGGATGCAACGCAACCAGCATCGTCGGCAACGCACAAAATCGGGCATTCCTATCATCGCGTTGGTCGGTTATACCAATGCAGGAAAATCCACCTTACTTAAAACGATTACAGGTTCAGATGTTTATATCGCCGATCAACTATTTGCCACATTAGATCCAACCACACGCCGATTTGAATTACCATCGAGTCGCCAAGTGCTATTAACCGACACAGTGGGGTTCATCCAAAAATTACCGACAACGCTCATCACTGCCTTTCGTGCCACACTCGAAGAAATTGCCGAAGCCGATTTAATCTTGCATGTGGTAGATGCCTCCCATCCCAATGTGTTACAACATATCGAGGCTGTAGAAGACACACTTGCAGAACTTGATGTCATTCATATCCCTAAATTGCTGGTATGGAACAAAATAGACAACTTAAAAAATGGCATCTATCCACCAGAAACAGATATGGATGAATATATCAGCCAAGTATATATCTCTGCCAAGAAAAATATGGGCATTTCTGAATTACTCGAAGCCATTGAACAAGCGTTGGTCATGAATATGCGTTTGGTGCGCTTGCTCATCCCATATGAACGAGGTGAACTTATCTCACAGTTGTTTAATGTCGCCAATGTCGAAAGTCAAGAACATACCAATGATGGTGTTATCTTAACAGTGCAATTGCCAATTGCCATCAAATATCAATATCAAGAATTTCAATTAGAAGGATAAACGACCATGCTCAAAAGGATAGACAGATCTCCCCTGTTGCTCAGATTACTGGCATTCCTGTCAAATTTTCTGGCGAAACAACGCGGATTGCCCGCCGTTATTGGTGTGGCTTTCATCATAATCAGCCTGATTGTTCAAACCATTAATGTCGGCGCAGATAGTGTGTTACTCGAATATATTGGTATATTGACACATCATATAGGTGTTCTGATTGCAATCATCGGATTACTCTTGTCTAATCCGTTAGGGAAATAATCCCTAACGGATGCAATCAGAACAAGTAGGTGATGTGTCAATTTATCCGTTCAGTTTATTTAAATCTACCCAGTAAATTTCTGGACGGTATATGGTATGAACAAACAAACGCATATCATCTGAGACAGTTAATCCAGCAAGTGGTGCGGCAAGTTCTGTGTAAATGACTATCTGAAATTCATCGTTTGTACAACCACCTTTTTCCATACAAACAGTGGGGTCTACTCGTCCGACTAATCCCCGTGTGCCAAGTGCATAAGCAAAATACAGATACCCATCTCCTGCCAAAACCAAATTTGTGGCATTTTGCACTCCACTTAGCAATGGTTGCGCTTCTACAGGCTCTTTCGCCACTAAACTGGCTTTATTTATCCATTCAATTGACCGTCTGGAACTGCCATTATTGACGACAAATACATAATCATCCGTGACGACCAACCCCGTTGGCGACCGAAATCCATCTAACAATACCTCTGATGTGCCATCACGCCCTACCATATAAATCGCATTTTCTGAGATGCTCG
>CAZFZJ010000033.1:1812-2061 GCA_964523665.1 uncultured Candidatus Saccharibacteria bacterium | reverse complement strand
GTCTCATCCAAATAGGCAATGCCCCATGGCTTGGGAATATCGGGTACGACCGTCACAGGCGACCCCTGCCGACTAATTCGCACAATGCTATCCAAATCATAATCGGGTATCCATAAATTAATCCCACCATTATCTTCGACATAAAGCGTATGGGCGCTTCGGATACCATAACTATATGTAATTGTCTCACCTGTATTCGATTGCAACCGATACAACGTCCAATCACCCGTACAAACAGTAAACAAAAAG
>CAZFZJ010000033.1:0-1708 GCA_964523665.1 uncultured Candidatus Saccharibacteria bacterium | reverse complement strand
ATTATCCGTGATATCCGCTTCTTCTGTGCTTTCTGGCGTGCCTGTGGTCTCTGGAACTGGTGTCTTTGTCGGCGCAGGTGTTGGTGTTATAGATTGCCCCCAAACCCCCATACTCATTGAGGCAACCAACAAAACTAAACTTGCTATAATAACCATACGTATCCGAATCATGTTACTTCCTTTATGTTGTTTTTCTGACTATCCGAAAATTTAATAAGACTTGGAACACGAACATAGAACGTTGTACCCTGTTGTGGCTGACTTTCTAACCAAACTTTGCCTTTATGACTTTCTACTATCGTTTTCACAAGGCTTAATCCTAAACCCGTTCCCGTGATATGCTCAACCCCTGCTTGCTGTCCACGATAAAATCGCTCAAATACGCGCTCTTGTATCTCTTTTGGAATGCCCACACCATTATCTTGTATCTTAAACACCACATATTGTCCCTCAGAATATACACTGACCACAATATGACCATTCACCAGTGTGAATTTTATGGCATTCTCAACAATATTGATAATCGCCCGCTCAAATTGCTTCGGGTCTCCTCTAAAATTGGGGACTTCTTCAATATGCGTCTCTATGGCAATCTTTTTGTGATCAATCAGATGCGCCAATTCTGCCAACACATCCTCGATAATATGTGCTGGTGTACAAATTTCCCACTCAAAACCGAGTAACGATGCTCGTTCAACATCCAAAACACCCTGTATGATGCGTTTCATGCGCTCTAATTGCCATTCGACTGTTTTCAGCGTCTCATCGACTGCTTCAGTGATATGACTATCCAATTCCATTCGCAATAATTCCATTTGGGTCATCGCACCCATCAGGGGATTTTTTAGGTCGTGGCTCGCCATGCGTATCATCTCGCTCTTGAGCCTGTCTAATTCTTTCTGTTCATCAAATAAATGACTATGCGTAATAACAATCGCGATCTGGGCGCTCAGTAATTCGAGGACATAAATATCTTGTCTATCAAAAACATGTCCATGCTTGCCATTCACCACCAATAAAACCCCAATCACATGCCCTGAATAAATAAGCGGAATAGCCACCACAGACCCAAAGGTATCGCGTGCTAATGGTAACTCATCTTCACCATGCCAATCGCGCCCATAATTTTCTAAATAAATGGTTTTATGGCTATCGATAACTGTACCTATCAGCCCTTTTGCAGGAGTGATTTGCAAACCCATATAAGATTTGGGTAATTCGTATCCACTACGTAATAAAAATATCCCCTGCACATCTGGTTTAGGTGGCTCTTTCAAAAAAATCCCAACGGCATCCGCTTCTAAAAGGCGCGCCGTTTGCCCAACAATTTCATCTAACACTGTATCCAACGCCACTTGACTAGATATCGCCACACTCAAACGGTGCATCGTCTCGACTTGATTTTCGCGTTCTGCCAATGGCTCGATAATCTCTTTGCGGATAATCGAAAACGCAATAATCAGACCGCCTATAGACCCCAAACTCGTGGCAAATGAAGCGACAATCAATTGCGGATTAAAAAAGATGAAGCCCTGACCCAATATGAATAATAAAATACCCGCTAATAATCCCACAGAAGCAATTTTTTTGCGATACCGCCACACCAAAAATAATGTCGCCCCATCGAATATAAAATAAAATATCACAAAAATCATTGGCAGTTGCAAGTCAAGTGATATTGCGTTATTCAGCAACCCACCTTGTATCG
>CAZFZJ010000032.1:3017-5689 GCA_964523665.1 uncultured Candidatus Saccharibacteria bacterium | reverse complement strand
GATCTGACATTTTTTGAAAATCCGCTTCAGGAAAAATCTCCTTAAGTGTTTTTACTGTGGATAAATTTTCATCCTCTGCAATTATAGTATTTCGCTCAAAATCTGTAAAAGAATTGTCGCTTCCAAACATCGCAGTTCCTATGTTTCTCGAAACCCGCGTTCCCCATGAAGCTAATCCTGGGATCTTTGGATCAGATGCGTTTAACACAAATACCTTAATGCCTTCTTTTTTAATATCAGAGATTTGCAAACCTCCTTGCCACAAAATATCCCATTTATCCAGATCTAAAAGCTCATATTTTGAAACTTCGTAGATTCGATTTCCATCATCAGGTGTATTTTTTATGAACTGAATTAAAGATAAAACATCAGTCATGCTCAAATTTGTTTTTGCCTTAGAGCGAAATTCAAATATTAGACCTGGAATTTTTAATGTGTTTTTTAGACGGAAGTTGACGGCAATGTCGTTATAATCAACGTTGCCAAAAGATTTTACAATATCATTGTATCCTTCCTGATCAACAATTATATATCCATCAATTTTTACGGCCAAGTAATTTACGAAAAAATCCCTTAAAGTCGTTGTGAAATCTAGGCGATTATAATTTGAAAAGCTATAAAGATCTTCAAGTGCAACATCCCGTTCTTTATTATTACCATTCGACACTAATTTAATTGGCTCCCGCAAGGGAAAATCATAGATGGTATACCTATTCGAATCATCATCAATATTAAATAATGCCAATTTTTCAATCTTCCCATCGACTTTATCTTGATCTAATTTAACAACTGCAATATTAATAAATGGTTTTTCTTCATCCCAAACTGAGTCTTTAAAGTAAATGCTATCTGATGCTCGAGTAAATGGGGCATTCAAAAAATTTACTGTCATAACAACAACCAAAATGCTTGCCGATATTATGATTGCTAAGACAGCAAATATTGAGAGTTTAAGATGTTTGGTTATTCTATTGGATTTTCTTTTTCTATAAGTTGGAGACGTACTTCGTCTGCTAGGCCCTATTGAACCAGTCGTTTTGAGTGATGAGTATCTTCTTGTAACGGTCTTTTTTGTTTTTGACTTATACATTAGGGCAGACTATATACTATAAAAACAATTATCTCACTACCACGTGCCTTTTATTGAGTTTAGCATATCTTGGAGGTCTATCGGCAGACTTGACTTGACTCCAATTTTTTGATTATCTGAGGGATTGGTAAATTCTAAATAAGATGCGTGTAAAAACTGACGCGGAAATTGATCTTCAAACTGTCTAGACCTTCTCTTTCCTGAATATGTTTTATCACCTACAACAGGATTACCAAGAGCCGTTAAATGAACGCGAATTTGATGTGTTCGACCAGTCTTCGGAATACACTCGAGCAATGTATAAGAAATATTATTTCCCAGATCAAAAATCTCTTTCACTAAAAACTGAGTTGTTGATTCTCTACCTTCAATACTCACAGCAAACTTCTCTCTGTTACGTGGATTCCTCATTATTGGAGCTGAAATTTCGAAATCATCCCCTTTTGCTACTTCTCTTATCCTACCAAATACCAATGCAGTATATATTTTAGTTACTTCTCTCTCTTTAAATTGATCCTGAAGTCTTCTAAAAGCCTTTGGATTTTTGGCTACAAGAATTGCCCCTGATGTATCTTTATCAAGTCTATGAACAATACCAGCACGAGATATGAACTCTTCATCTTTTTCAAAATCTAATACTTCTGGATATTTTTGAACGACTAAGTCATGAAGGGTTACCTTGCCTTTTTGAGTATCGGCTTTATTAACGACCAATCCATATGGCTTATCCACAACGATCAAATCATCATTTTCGTATAAAACAGTTAGATTATCCATTGTTATGCTGTTTTTTCTCGCAGTCTACACAAGTAGTTGCGGTGGGCATTATTTTTAGCCTTTCATCAGAGATTTTTTTACCGCATACTTCGCATATACCGTATTTACCACTTTTCATATTCTCTAGTGCCTTATCGATCTCTTTCTTTTCTTCTACAAGATCGGCTTTAACTGCGGCATTTACTTCGTGTTCATAAGTATCTGCAGCTTCTTCGGCAACATCATCTAAATTACGAAATCCATCTTCTTTATATTCTTGCATGAATGGATCTTTATTTTCGATATCTTTAATCTCTTTAGTTACCTCTTTTTTACGATTAAGTAACTTATTTTTGAGTTGATTTATTAAATCAGCGGCTGTCATGTTTTGATTCTTTCGTTAACTTACGTCTAAAAGCGAAGTAAGTCCAAAATAAAATTACTAAATAAAACCCGAGCTGGAAACGCCAAAAATTAGAGTAAATATTGTTATTCTTGACTAAAAACAGGATAGCAACGAGGCTTAAGACGGTCAAGTAAATGGTAATTAGCCCTCCTGTTATTAATAAACGATTATAACGTTTTTGCTCAAAATATTGTCTACTTGAGCCCATATTTTTCTTGATGCGCAAATAACGCAATATTAAAAACGTAATAAAAAAAATTAGAGAAACTATGTAATAATCGATACTCTTGGTAATTATTGCTATTCCTAAAGTAATTATGGACTGGAATATCGTAAGGGCAGCTGCCAACATATCCCCGATTTTCCATCCCGCGATCTTGTTGTGTTTAATGTAGATAAAAAGCCCAATTAATCCACCTA
>CAZFZJ010000032.1:0-2974 GCA_964523665.1 uncultured Candidatus Saccharibacteria bacterium | reverse complement strand
AATATTCCAAATTGATTGGCCTAAATAGAAGTTTCCCGCTTATGAGGCCGCCAGTAATTATTATGAAATAAGAATCAAAAATCCTTGATGAGCTATAGCCTTCTTCGGCGGAATCTTTCCAATAAAAATACGCCATCACGAAAAATGCTATTACTATGAACGAAAAATAGATTAGTGTACTAGGATCCATCTAAATTATGGCTAAACTAAAGTAATTAGGTTATGCCCTATTTACGTAAGCCAGTTTCTGTATTAACTTTAACAGTATCACCTTCTTTTATAAAGAGAGGCACCGATAGCTCCATTCCATTTTCGAGAGTTACGGTTTTATATGCATTTGTTGCAGTATTACCTTTTACCGCTGGAGGAGAATAAGTCACAACATAAAACATACTTGGATTTAGGATTATCGAAATAGGTTTATCGTTATAAAACATTACCTGGTATTCTCGACCTTCAATCAAAAATTTACCTTCGTATTCGGCACTTTCAGCAGACATCTCAACTTGTGAAAAATCTGACATATCCATAAAAGCATAGACTTCGTCAGTTTTGTAAAGATATTGGAGGTTTTTATTCTCTACTGCAGCTTCTTCTACCTTTGCACCATTTGGAAAAGAAATATCTTTAATCGCACCCGATAAAAGATGCTTAACTTTCACCTTAATAACCGCACCATTACGGGACATTTTTATGTGCTCATAACCCAATACTTTGTAGGGCTCATCATAATAAACAAAAACTCTTCCGTTTCTTAATTCTGTAACTGAAATCATAATACTTGGGATTAAAAATAATTACGAGTAAATAATACCAATCTAAAGGCATTTTTCCAATACCGCTATGCTTTTTAGTTATAACTCTTGCTCTTTATTGGTCTGCTCGTAAAATCTAGTTCTTTCACCTCTAAAGAATAATGGGATTGATCCTGTAGGACAATTTCTATGTTTTGCGATACTTAGCATGACTTCATTTCGATTTTCATCGTCTTGGCGATATAAAAACATGACAACGTCTGCATCTTGTTCAATACTTCCACTTTCGCGAAGATCGCTAAGCTGAGGTTGTTTTGTACCGCGAGATTCAACAGATCGATTAAGCTGCGCGGCCGCAACAACAGGAATATTCAATTCTTTTGCTAATGCTTTTAGCCCCCAAGAAATTTCAGAAACCTCTTGAACACGGTTTTCAACAGTGCGGCCGCGCATTAATTGCAAATAATCGACAATAATCATTTGGACTCCTTTATCTGCCTGAATTCTTCTAGCTTTTGTTCGTAACTCCATAATCGAAAGACTTGGTGTGTCATCAATATAGATTGGTGCGTCTGCTAATATCCCAGCAGCTTCTCCATATGCAGCTAATTCCTCATCGTTAAGTTTTCCACTTGCGATTCTAAATCCATCTATATTTGCTTGCGTTGATACCATCCTAATACCTAAATCTACCGTACTCATTTCGAGTGAAAATATTCCAACTGGAATTTTATGATCTACTGCAGCAAATTGAGCCATATTCAATAAAAATGATGATTTACCAACGCTAGGACGAGCTGCAATAATAATTAAATTAGCTGGTCTTAAACCGTTCAATTTCGAATCTAAAGTTTTGAAACCGGTTGGCACACCACGCACTCCATCTTTATTACGATACAACTCATCTAATAAATCAAAACTTTCCTCTAATGTCTTTCGAATAGAGACGAATTCTCCCTTTAAATTTTGAGATGAGATATTAAATAGCTTCTGCTCTGCTTTGTCTAATACAGTATCGATTTCTTCTTTTTCATCATATGCAAGCTCCCCTAATTCACCAGAAACTTGAATTAGTTTGCGACGAATATACGAGTCTCTAATAATTTTTGCGTGTGCCTCAACATTGTATGCAGTTGGAGTCTCTTGAGAGAGTTCAGTAATGAAAGCAACACCACCAACTTTCTCTAAAAGCTCTTTGCTTCTTAGACGAGATGTGACGGTAACAATATCAATTGGATCTCGATTCTCATATAGATCGAGCATTATTTCGTATATATGCCTATGTTTATCGTTATAAAAAAATTCAGGTGAAAGCATATCGGCGATTTTTACGATTGAATCTTTATCAATCATAATTGCCCCTAGCACAGCTTTCTCTGCATCTATGTTTTGAGGTTGAACTTTAAGATCTGCCACAAGGTTGATCCTTTCTAATTAATATGTCCTTCACAGTAATCGTATAATAACGCTATAATTTCATTTGACACAAGTCCCAAAAGGATCAACACTAATGGGAATTAACACACTTTGCCGAAGTGGCTACCCAAACAATTGGGCGTCACGAGGCAACACTTTGCCGAAGTGGCGGAACTGGCAGACGCGCACGACTCAAAATCGTGTTCCGAAAGGAGTGTGGGTTCGACTCCCACCTTCGGCACCAAATATAAAATGATAGAAACTAATCAAATACCCAAATATTAGCCAACTACACCCTGTTCTTGCAGGTTATTTTCACGACGGAACAATATCCAAAAGGGATTGTCTTGCTGCGATATTCCACCTGATCGAAAAACAATACATTGAGGTCCATTATCTTGATAATAATGTTTTAAATCAAATTGTTTATTTTCAAATCCGAAAAAAACGCCTAGACGAAACTACTTCGACGATGCGTTTCTAAAGTTCGTATTTGGTGACCGTGAAATCATACCTTTTTCTTCAGTAAAATGGGCTTTTGACCTCGGAAAAATTGAAAACTTCATAAAGAATAAACTAAATGTTCTTTTGAAGGATATTTACAAAGCAACCAAATTAGTTTTCGAACACAACAATGCAAAAATGCAAATTACAATTAACAGAGAAAAGATTGATAACTTTAAATCGTTTATGAAATATAAAGATACGATCAGGTTCATCATGATTCCAGGGACTGCACTAATAGGAATCGGAATAATCTTGATCCAGATTTACAACGTATATCATATGATAAGCTACGATTG
>CAZFZJ010000031.1:0-6244 GCA_964523665.1 uncultured Candidatus Saccharibacteria bacterium | reverse complement strand
ATATACTATAGGTCAATCTAAGTCGGCTTGCATATGTATGATGCTATGATATATTATTTTTATACATGAACATGACCAAAACTACTATAGCTTATGTTTCGTTATTGTTTCTAATATCTTCTCTATATCTTGGACTCTTTTTATATCATTTTGTTGATCCCTCTTTCGTAGATCCAGTTGGATTTGCATTTTATTCATATACATACTGGGTCATTGCACTAATCGGAGGAATATTCGGACTCCTAATTTCAAATAAATGGGGCGGTTTGAGGAGCATCGCAGGGAAAGCAATCTTTTGGTTATCTATTGGATTGTTGATGCAATCATTAGGACAAATGATTTATGCATATCTATCTGTTATTCAAGGAGTCGAGGATCCATACCCATCACCAGCAGAGATATTCTTTGTCTCCAGTATACCTTCATATATAATTGGATCATATTATATAGCTAAACTCAGCGGTTTAAGTGCTGATTTGAAGACTAAAAAATTCAAGGTATTTGCCGTTGTCACAGCATTACTTCTTATGTGGTTTGCATATTCTCAATTTATTGAGGGTCATGATGTCGAAAGCACTTCTTTGATATTGCTCTCCCTTGAGATTATATATCCTTTTGGTCAAAGTATTTTTATTGTAACAACACTTTTAGCATTCTTTCTTAATAAAAACCTAAAAGGAGGTGCTCTAATGAATCGAATTTTTTTCTTATTATTTGGTCTTCTATCTCAATATTTCGCGGACACTTTCTATGACAGAACCCCAGTCCAGTATAGTGACATGCTTTATATTTATTCTTACTTCTTAATATCTCTTGGATTAATACTATTTAATGAAACGGCATTTAAAACAATTATAAAAAATAGAAATAGTAGTAACATAGAGGTTAATAGTTAAAAATGGCAGAAAAACAATTACAACCAATAACAAAGTACTCTGAGGCGATAGGATTGATATATAGAGAACAGGAAAAGATTATTGGGCCAACTATAGCTAAAATGATGGTAGATAGTGTCACCGGCCTGAAAAAAGAAGGTACAAAATTCTTAATCGAGGGCGATCCCAAAACAGTACTGAGCGAACTCGTCGATCAATATGCCACGATCTTTGGGAAAGCCTCAATAATGGTTTCTAAAGAAGCAATCAAAAAAGTAAATCCTTCCTTTGCAGCAAACGAACTTCCTGATAATCTTAAGTAAAGGAAAACTTAACCAATGTCTGCCCGACAAAGCCATAGAACAATACATCCGCATAGTGTAAATGTTGAAAATACTGCACAATTACTACAAACTATCGCAAAAGAGCTTTATGAAAAGAACCTCGAAATCAGAAAAGAACAAACTAGGCTAGATGAATTGCTCTCACGAGTTGCAGAAGTCATATTTGCAGTCGATCAAGACTATAAAATAACCCTTTTTAATTCTGCAGCAGAAGCAAGTTTTAATATCTCAGAAGATAAAGCTGTCGGTGCAAACGCAAACGAAATAATAAAATTATTAGACGGTAAAGAAGACAAACCAATTGTTATCGAAGATTACGCCTTTAAAAATAAACTACATGTTATACCCAAAGTTCGAATTAAAATAACAAATCCAAAGAACAACGAATCCACGTTGGAACGCTACTTTGCACTTAAAAGCAACTACGTTGACTTTGACGGACATTTTAAAGAAGCAATTATTTCCTTAGCCGATATCACAAGAGAAGTTGAAATAGAAAAACTCAAAGACGATTTTATATCAATTGCATCGCATGAACTAAAAACACCAATGTCGATAATCAAAAATAATCTTTGGATGCTTACAAATACTACAGGTATAAAATTTGACGATAGAGGACAACGTTACGTTAATGAGATGAACCAAGGACTATCCAGATTGAAAGCCCTTGTAGAAGAACTCTTGGGAGTATCACGAATTGAACAAGATAGGATCGTGATCGATTTAAAAGAATGGGACGCTGATCAGCTGGTTAACGAAAGCCTAGATAATTTTATTGAAACATTTAAACTTAAAAAGATCGAAGTAACGCTTCCTCAGAAAACAGATGCAAAAGTAATGATTGATAAGATAAAATTCCAAGAAGTCATCGATAACTTTGTCAGTAATGGCATTAAGTACACAAACCCAGAAACTCCAAAACTAATAATAAAGACAGAAACGACTCAAGATGGTTACTTTAGATTTTCGGTTACTGACAATGGCCCTGGAATTGCAAAAAGCGATTATTCAAAAATCTTTACAAAATTTGGTAGAGCCACAGAAGGCTTAAAGTTAGTCTCACCTGGAGCTAGCACAGGGTTAGGTTTATACATTGCAAAAAATTACATTAAAGGAATGCAAGGAAAAATAGGATTTTCAAGCGAGTTAGGCAAGGGATCTGAATTTTGGTTCATGGTCCCATTAAGTAAAAAACAGATTGAAACAATAAATAAAAGTGAATAGTTTACTATAAGTTTAATATTTGTTAACTTAATAATATGGAAAACAATGAAAGAAAATACAAAATACTTGTAGTTGAGGATGAAGAGTCCCAGAGAAACATTTATAAAGAATATTTATCAATGGAAGGCTTTGACGTACTCGAAGCACAAGACGGCGAGGTTGCACTTCGAATGATTAAAGCAAACCCTGATATTGATATGGTATTGCTTGATCTTATGATGCCAAAAATTGATGGAATGAGAGTACTTGAGCAAGTCAAAACTGATCAAACATATAAAAACATAATTGTTTACATGATGACCGTTTTGGGTACGGATGCAATGATAAAAAATGCCTTTGAAATGGGCGCTGATGGGTATATTATTAAGGATTCAATGACACCTGATCAGATTAAAGAGGAAATTTTAACTGCAATAGAGAAACGCGCATCAAAAGCTAAATAACATTACAATATTTCAAATCCTAATAGAATAAAACCTTGCTTTGAGGTTAATGATATTTGGAGAGTGCTTTATTGCTTAACTAGCCAATATATTTTTGATTCCTTTGCTTCGGATGGATAATCTGCTGATCCCATATGTGACTTCGAAATTATTGAGTTATCGAATAATATTGAAGTTGCAGGCCTAATCGAAGCATTTGGATTTAATGGGTCGATTGTATCTTCTAGATCCCTATTGAATTCAACATACCTACCGTATAATCCACCTCTAATTAACAATGTTTGAGTATCTAAATCTTCGCCAGCAGATTCGATAATTATATTGCCTGTTGCGACTATAAATACTGAATCTAGTACATTCACATCTTTTGAAATCTTAACATTACCATTCACATAAATAATTAGCGCCTCAGAAACTCCTAAATCAATATCGGTATCAATCGTAAATGTATTATCAGAAGCTGCAATATTACTACTACCGCCTGATAAATCGATTACAGATACAACAAGTGGAGAAGTCGAAATACTATCTAAAGTGGCACCTCCATTATCGAAGCTAACATCACTTGAAGCAGTATAATATCTCTTGTTATTTCTTAAAGTACTCGCAATACTCGAATCAGAAACCCAGCCATTCGAATCGTCGTTATTCACAAAATTATAGACATTTTGGACTAATGCTAAGGTACTTAATTCAAATTGCAAAGGTTTATCAGTTCCTGTAACGAAATTGGTAACATTCCAGTTTCGATCATCTCCGGCTTGATTAATTCCAAAGTCATCAAATCCTACAGGTTCAAAATCATATGACGAAACTAATCCTCCAACATATACTGGGTTTGGTAATCCCAATTGATTATAAATATCAAACCCTACAGGAATATCATTACCAGGAGGAATATTACGTGGATCTCCTATAATTACTGCTCCGCTTGGCATACCCTCACTTCCACCAATTTCATTCGAATTGACAATCAATTTAGAGTTTGTATGAACTCCTCCATTATATACCTGCCACCAATTATTACTCTCTTTTAAATACATCCTAATCGGGATTGATATAGGAGCCGGAGTTGGTACATTAGGGAAGTTCACTAAAAACCCGTTATTATCTTCAAAATCAGTATTCGCATTAGTAGATAGGTTAGGAGTAAAAGAAAAGCAATTACTAGCACCTGGTAAACCCTCAGAGCAGAAACCAAAATTCGATATATTACCAATATTGTTAATAGAATCGACACAAACAGAGTAGGTCGTATTATAATCAAGAGTCGTCGTAAATTCGAATTCACCATTATCGCCAGCCCCAATACTATAACTTTCAAGAGTTGTTGCTCCTTGCCTAAGGGATATTTCTGCTGCATATGGTAAATCGACTGCCGTTCCAGTGACTGGATCACAATTATCCGCATTTGTTGCTAACTGAATCTTATTTTCAGGAGTTGCAGACCTACTAATTTTTAAATGAGGTGTAACCTGTATAGAAATTTGATTCTGATACCACGGGGAAAATCGTCCATGATTCAAATCTAGTCCCGTAAACACACAATTTGGTGCTTTTGTAATAGCAGAAGGATTATTATTTATTCTATCAATCATTTCAGTGGAATCATTTGAAGGAGTAGGTAAGTAGCCATGCGGGGAATTTGGATATGTTGGATTATTATCGTAAAGATAGTAACAATCAATATCCGCGGAATCAAAATTTGTGAAATTAAAGTTGGCGGTTGCACCAGCGACATCCTGCCAAGCATCTCTTGGATCAGATCCTCCAGGGACTCTAAAATAAGTATTCCCAATAATATTAAAATATGAACCATTTAACCCCGTCGCAGGATTTGTCTTATTTATCATGTACCCTGAAATCGAATTTCCGGCTTTGCTATAAATGATACCGCTAACACCATCAACATTATAACTTAGCTTAAATTGAGCAACTGTCGGATAAGCTGTATCTATTGCCCCTGTAGGGGGCAACGCACCTCCTTGCTGTGGGACAAATCCTCCACTAATAGCACAATAATCATAATTTGCATTGAGTGGATAAACACCTGCTTGAATCGTTTGATTAACACCATTTAATGAAATAGCATCACATTTATATTTCGGAACACCGTTCGATTTTGGAATTAAAATCCCAATATTTGTAGATTCCGAAACACTAAAAACTTGGGGCGTCAGGAAATAATCATCACAAGCCCCAGCACCTGGGTTATTATCATGATCATCGTTCACAACTCCATTCGGATATGCTGCATTACAATTATTTTTATTAATATCATTCACTTGCCAACCACTAAAAGGCGCAGTATGCCAGGCACCAGATTTAAAAATACCAAATCCAAATAATCCTGTAATGCCTTCTGATCTTGCTCTGCCATATCCATCTGCATCATCTGATACAATTTCGACTTCAGCTCGATACTGAGAACCTAGTTCAAATGTTTGACGACACTGATTTGTTGGTAAAG
The DNA here is from genome assembly GCA_964523665.1 of uncultured Candidatus Saccharibacteria bacterium. Lineage (GTDB taxonomy): Bacteria > Patescibacteriota > WWE3 > 2-01-FULL-39-13 > 2-01-FULL-39-13 > CAZFZJ01. The sequence goes on along the minus strand of CAZFZJ010000031.1, from coordinate 888 downwards.
TATTTGTTATATTACCTGCAGAATCAAACCAATCAACATATACATCATACAATCCTCTTGGAAGATTATTTGTTACCCATGAGCTAGCTAAAGCAGTTGTATACGTATATGAAGTGCTAGGTGCAACACTCAAAGGTATTAATCCACTATCATATACTCGATTACCCACAACAGCTTTATTAGCTCCAGCGGGAACCACAATAATCTGCACTCCAGTTAGGTTACTATATGTATCATTTGCCCTTGAACTAACTTGAATTGGTGAAACAATACTTGGGCTTGTAGCATTAGGGAATGAAACAAGTTCACAAGTTGGAGCGGTCCTATCAATTCTAAACATAGAATTGTACCCAACAATATAGTTATTATCGCAAGCAAACGTTTGATTTTGAGTATCTCTAACTGTTGTTACTAATCTGTAATTATCCTGAGGCAATGTTGAAGTGTTCCAACTATAATTTATTGTTCTAACATCATTTGTTAAAGCATTTGCAGCATTTACAGTCCTTGGCGCTAATGAATCCGATAAAGGCACAATAGAATAAGCAGTTCCGGCAGTGTTATATGCTGTAACACCATAGCCTTTTAAGCTCCAATCATCATAAATACTTTGCGTGATATTAATAATAGAACTCGCACTCGGTGACACAGGATTAAATGAAATTGAAGTACAGGCTGGTAGTGTATCCGTCATACTCATAACATTCGTTCGTGATTGGTTACCTGCGCTAAACAAAACCGTAACAGGAAGATTCCAGCCATAGTTATAAGCAAAAGGATTATTCAGCAAGTTTATATTAAAATTAAAAATCGAAGTACCTGATGCGTTTGGAGGTACAGAAATTGTATTTGTACCCGTAGATGCAAATACACAACTTCCAACCCCCG
>CAZFZJ010000030.1:6651-6858 GCA_964523665.1 uncultured Candidatus Saccharibacteria bacterium | reverse complement strand
TAAAGGATTTCGTGTCATAACCGATTTTATACGAGTCCGTTCTAAGCGCAAAATGCTTTTTTTGATCTCCATCATAACCTTTTTTATGTCGTCAGTTTTGGATAATTTGACGACAACGATAGTAATGGTTTCATTGATGAGAAAAATTGTTGAAGAGAGAGAGGAAAGGCTAAAATTAGGCAGCATCATAGTTATCGCTGCCAATGC
>CAZFZJ010000030.1:0-6554 GCA_964523665.1 uncultured Candidatus Saccharibacteria bacterium | reverse complement strand
TTTAATTGTCCCAAGCTTTTTTTGCTTGGTAACCCCACTAATTTGGTACAGTTTTCGAATGAAAGGGGAATTCAAGCAAATTCCCGTTTGCTCTTTGGAGAGAACATCTGAACCAAAAGGAAGACTGGTTTTGGTTCTTGGAACATTAGTATTAATCTTTGTTCCTTTCTTTAAAATGATCACTCATTTGCCTGCATTTATGGGAATGCTTTTTGGAGTTGCTTTACTTTGGGTTGTCACAGATATTGCTCATCATAAATATGATGATAGAGCTCATTTAAGAATGCCATTTATTCTTACTAAAGTAGATTTAGGGGGAACGCTATTTTTTCTTGGAGTCCTTTTTTCCATTTGCTCTTTGTCTCATGCAGGAATTCTTAAACAATTTGCCTATTTTCTAGATAAAAAAGTTCAGAATCCAGCATTGATTGCGACAAGTATTGGACTTATCTCTTCGGTTGTGGATAATGTCTCTTTAGTCGCCGCATGTATAGGGATGTATGGATTAGATGTATATCCAGTCAATTCTCCATTTTGGGAACTTATTGCTTATTGTGCCGGGACAGGAGGAAGTATTCTGGTTATTGGATCCGCAGCTGGAGTTACCTTTATGGCGATGGAAAAGGTCGATTTTTTCTGGTATTTTAAGAATATCGCTTTGAAAGCACTATTTGGATACGTATCTGGAATTCTTGTCTATTTATTTTTCCATTCTATTGTCTTTTAGAAAAATTAGAAATTATATCCAGAGGCTTTCTCCCTCTGTAATGAAAGTTCTGTTGATATAGGCGTATATAAAAGAGGCTGCTTAACCTCTTTATCTCCTTTCAGATTTCGAAAGGGAACCCAATTCCCGCATCGGTTGAGGATTTGATTAGGATAGAAGGAAGCTTTATATTTCATGAAATGGTTGTTTTCTATGTAATAGCCAAGGTAGAGAAATGCCTTTTGTTGTTTTTGTGCATATTCGATCTCCTTTAAGATAGAAAAAGTTCCAAGAGATAATTTTGCGTATTTTAGGCTATAGCAAAAATAAACAGAGGATAAGCCCTCGGAAAAATCTTTAACAATTCCAATTGCGATCAGCTCATTATCTAAATAATAGCAAAATTCTAGATTTGGAAAATCAGGGTGATAAAATGATTGGATAAACTCACTTTCTTGTGAGGTATTTGTCTCTATTCCAAATCTTTTTTTGTGGTCTAGATAGATCCAAAATTTTTCTTTGGAATAGTGCCCCTGATCAATTGTCACTCTAATCTTTGAGCATTTTGCTAATACCTTCCTTTGCCATCTATTAGGAGAAAAAGCTTTTGCTTCAACCCTGATGGGAATACACTGATGACAGTTTTCACAAACAGGTCGGAATAGATAATTTCCAAATGAGCGATAACCTGTCTTTGATAGATAATTCCATTCTTCTTGTGTGGCATTGATAACAATATAAGCCTCATCAAAAGCCATTTTTTCAGGGAAATATCCACATGAGTGAGAAACGATTTTTAAAGAATGGTATTTCATAATGATTGTTCAAAGTGAATGGATGATCAAAGAAGGAAATGTGCGAAATCTTTTTCACTCTAGAGTGTTAAATGAGACAGTTTTTCCCTTTATAGGAGGGTTTTCTACAGAATTTCGGAAAAAATAAATGAAAACAAAAGAAAAAAATAGATGCCAAACGAAATACAAAGTTAATTGCAAAGGGGATTGTTTTTGTTGAAATGGAAGAAAGAGGACTTGGTTTTTCAAAGATCCTGAGAGATAATCCCGATTAAGCTCTGCCACGTGAAAATGAAATTCACCTTCTTCAAGTTGGAGGGCATAGAGAGCAGGATCTTGGCTTGGCTTTTGACCTGCAAATTCGCAAATTAAATAGCGCTCCCATCCTTTTTTCAACTGCTGGTATTGCTCGGATATTTTTTTACCTAATGGTTGATCTAAATAGTATTGAGCAATGAACTCCTCTTTCGGATATAATTCATCATGAGTATCGTTTGCAATTTTCCCTTGAGAATCCATTCGGATTGCAAAAAGTAATACGATTAAAAGAAGAATCCAACATCCATAAACAGCTTCTTTTTGTCGTTTGAGAAGTAGGATGCAAAGTATAATGGAAAAAAAACACCATGCCTGTATATAGGGCGGGATGCCTAGGATGACAAGTTTTATGGCTATTTTGGCCTTTTGCCCAAGAGAAAGGGATAAATCTTCTTTGACTTCCTGATAGTAGCTTTTGAGGTGATTTTGCAACTTTGTATCTAAGAGTAGAAAGCGAAAGGAATTTCTCTCCCTTCTTTCTTTTAATGAAACGTCTAAACCGTAAGAAGAAGGATCTTTTTCAGGAATCTTTCCTAGAATATCCTTAAGAATATTGATCTTAGATTTTGAAAAAAAATATTTCCCCATGAAGGGATAAGTCGCATAGGCACTAATTACTGTAAAGACGAAACATAAATGAATGATGACAATGATCCTAATCTTAAAAGGGAGAAATAAATTTTTTGAGGTGTCTTTAAAATCGGGCATAGGAATAAAAATAAAGGATGAGGTAGAGGCTTTTTATATTGCATTTTAGGTATGCTAGATGTTTGAAAGTTAATTTTGAAATAAAAAAGTGTATTTTTTTTAAGTCTCTAATAATAAATAGCTCTCGACTAAAGTCAAAAGCTTGATAGTGCACAAGGAGTGTTTGCATTAAACCAGTTTTCGCAAGCCCTTGTCGAATCGGTAAATTCTACAATTCTTAGATTGCAGTTGGCTTGCCTAAGTCGAAAAACTTTTACTAATTTTTATTCTACTTTCCGGCTCTTTATATTCGTAAAAACTTCTAAGACAATATAAGATGAGCCACAATTGCACTCAGATCAAGCTTAATAAAATGGGGATGTCGCAATTCACGGAAATTGCACAAATAACTTGAGAGCTTTGCACTTGCTACTACTGAAATAGTCAACGAGATCTTTAAGAAAAGTTGCCTAAGATTGGTTAAAACCCTTTAGTTATTACAGGCCTCTCATTTTAGGACCGCAGTTCCTATTGACAGTTTAAAAATTCACAACAAAAGAAAAAGGTAAAAACGGGAGGGGATCTTTCTGAAGCAACGGAAGTCACAAGTTTCCGTGCTTTCAATTACATGAAATACAGAAAAAAGATGACTTTTATAAAAGAAAAAAACTATTTAATGCTTATTCAGTTTCATATTTCTAAGTTAAAGCAAAGAATAGCCAAATGATTACGAATGCGGAAGAGAAAATAGAAAAAAGGTATCTAAAGGACGTATGGATTAAGAAAATCTTTCAAGAAAAAGCTCGCGTAAAAATTTTAAAAGAAAGATGGTTGGAGAATCCTCGAACTATTGAAGAAGATAAATTTTTCCAATTTAAACCAAATTGGACTGTCAAGCTTGTCGAAGAAAAATTGAATGAGTTTCTTTTAATCTTGCCCATCGATCAGTTTAACCTCGCAATCGAAGATGACATAAAAGTAGATGAAACGGGATTTAAGATAGCTCCAAGGGAACATCAATCCCTCTTTGTGAGCCTCCGACTATACTATGAAAAAAAGATTCTAAATAAATGTTCTTGGGATAAAACTTTCCGGAAACGACTAAATGAAAAACCTACTGAAACATTACAAGATTACCTTAAAACAGAATTTCCTGAGCACATTATGATCAAAATTATTTGGGAATTTGAAAATGAACTCTATTTAACTTTGCCTTATTCTCTCTTTCACTATCCTTGCGTATGCGAGGAAGAATTGGATTTTGTTGCTCTTGGATATGCAAGCACAAATGTAGATAAATTTCGCATCGGCCGCCCTTATGGTAGAGAACTCTTAGGACGTCAAATCTATTGCTAGCAAAAAAAGAGCTAGGATAACGCGGTATTCGATACTCTCGCAGCACGCGAATCAGATGTGAATACTCACAAATATAATATTAGAGTCCTTTTCATAAGTCCTTTGTCACATGGTAGATGCGACCTCTTCTATCGCAAAAAGGCATAAGCCTTTTCTTTGTAAATTGAATCATGCGCTCATTTGAAGCTAATGTTTCAAAAATTGCAAAAGGAATCGGGCTTTCTAACTGCCGCATTAGAGCTTCTGCGAGCAGATATACTCCATATGCTCGTTTTTCGAGATCTTTTCGAATGAATAAACTGTGATAACGTATCGTGTCTAAAGAAAGTTTTTCCGTCATTACCCAACCTATGATTTCATCTTGATCTCTTAAGCAAAGGGTATTGAGAGGTTCAAGTTTAGATTCTGTGTAAAAAGGATCTAATGCTGGAGGATACCAAAGGGTATCTTCTTGATGAAATCGAATTTTCTCTCTATCTGCATGTGTAATCTCTGACCATGGAATAATTCGATATTGCTGAGGAAGGGAATATCTTTTTACCCATGCAGCTTGTTTTAAATTCATAATTGGGCCTCCATAATAGAGATTATGTAGTTTAGGGGAAGGCCATTTCACATGTCGAAGAAAGGATTCTAGATAAGTTGGAAAAGACTCTTCACAAAAAAAGCGAAGATGCACTTTATGTAAAGAAAATTTCTTCATAACATTTTCAAAATTGGAAAGAAGTTTTGTAGCAATTCCCCTACGTCGGAAGAGAGGGTCTACATATAAAGAAAGAAGTGTGGCTTCCAATTTTGGTTTTAGAATATGAGCGAGGATTAACCCGATTGGTCTATCAAAATAGGTTGCTGCATAGATGAAATGATTTTGTTTAGGGTAAGGAGAATGAATAAGAGGTCTTAAATTGGGGTGTGTAAGACCTGAAAATTGGAGAAGTTCATCATGAGAGAGTTGCTCTTCGCAAAGCGAAAAAAAATGATACATTGTAAATAACGCTTAAATTGATTTCCAATTATAGAAATTAAGGGTTTTGGACAGGCTGAAAAAATCAGCATAAAAAACATATTGCAAAATGTAAATAACTAATTTAATTCTCGTTCAAAACAGTGTTTAAGTGTGTTTTGCAAAAAAAACACAGAATAGCATTGCTTTATATTCACTCAATTCGCTATTGTATCGTCTTCCTTTTGAGATTAAGTCTAAACAAGATTAAAGTCTCAAAAGTGAATAAAAGCAAGTCTGTTTAAAAAGAAAGCTTCTTGGAAATAATTAAAAACAAAAAGCTTGCAAAAATAAACAGGTTGTAGTAAGTTTCTCTCGCCTTTTAAAGCAAAAAGGCGGCTAACAGTTAGTTGTTGGCCAATGAGCGACGCAAAATAAATAAAAAAAGCGTTGCGCAATAAATCGAGAAAAAGTAAAGTGTTTGTGCCTTTTAAAATAAAAGGCAAGATAACGGCAAAGCCGTTAGTTGATGTTTGACAGTAAAAGAAAGACAAAGTGCAAGCGTAGAGCTTGTGCGATGAATAATACCCGTTAAAAAGATATTGTTTAGCGCAATAAAACAAAGAAACGAAAGTTTTCAAAAATTTTTATTTTGAGAATTTGATCTTGGTTCAGATTGAATGCTGACGGCGTGGATGAGGCATGCAAGTCGAACGGAATAAAGAGCAATCTTTATTCAGTGGCGGAAGGGTTAGTAATGCATGAGTAACCTACCTTTAACACTGGGATAACGGTTGGAAACGACCGCTAATACTGGATAAAGTGAAAGCAGGCATCTGTTTTTATCAAAGTGGGGGATCGCAAGACCTCGCAGTTAAAGAAGGGCTCATGTGATATCAGCTAGTTGGTGTGGTAATGGCGCACCAAGGCTAAGACGTCTAGGCGGATTGAGAGATTGACCGCCAACACTGGGACTGAGAACTGCCCAGACTCCTACGGGAGGCTGCAGTCGAGAATCATTCGCAATGGGCGAAAGCCTGACGATGCGACGCCGTGTGAGCGAAGAAGGCCTTCGGGTTGTAAAGCTCTTTCGCCTGGGAACAAGAGAAGTGGGATAACACCCCGCGGATTTGAGGGTACCAGGTAAAGAAGCACCGGCTAACTCCGTGCCAGCAGCTGCGGTAATACGGAGGGTGCAAGCGTTAATCGGAATTACTGGGCGTAAAGGGCGCGTAGGCGGAGAGGTAAGTCAAATGTGAAATCCCGGAGCTCAACTTCGGAACCGCATGTGAAACTGCCATTCTTGAGGGTAGGCGGAGAAAACGGAATTCCACGTGTAGCGGTGAAATGCGTAGATATGTGGAAGAACATCAGTGGCGAAGGCGGTTTTCTAGCTTATACCTGACGCTGAGGCGCGAAAGCAAGGGGAGCAAACAGGATTAGATACCCTGGTAGTCCTTGCCGTAAACGATGTATACTTGGTGTAGCCGGAATCAACCCTGGCTGTGCCGAAGCAAACGCGATAAGTATACCGCCTGGGGAGTACACTCGCAAGGGTGAAACTCAAAAGAATTGACGGGGACCCGCACAAGCAGTGGAGCATGTGGTTTAATTCGATGCAACGCGAAGAACCTTACCTAGGCTTGAAAGGCAAGTGACAGAGTGTGAAAGCACTCCTCCAGAAATGGCACTTGTACAGGTGCTGCATGGCTGTCGTCAGCTCGTGCCGTGAGGTGTTGGGTTAAGTCCC
>CAZFZJ010000029.1:6695-6969 GCA_964523665.1 uncultured Candidatus Saccharibacteria bacterium | reverse complement strand
TGTTTGTTCATTTTAGCTTTAAGAATTCTTCGATTGCCGCGTGGTTAAATCCATGAACAAGCTTTATATCCCCAAAATTAACTTAGATTTGACTTTGCTTGGTGGTCAATCTTTCGCCTGGCAAAAGGTTGATGGTGGATATTATGGAGTGATGGAGGATCGGGTTGTCTATCTTCAGCAAGACGGTGATAAGCTTTTATGGCAAACCTACCCCACTCCGGATGATGTTGGTTTTGTAAATTCGTATTTCAGAGCGGATATAAATTACGACATC
>CAZFZJ010000029.1:4707-6642 GCA_964523665.1 uncultured Candidatus Saccharibacteria bacterium | reverse complement strand
GGGCATGTGCGTTTGCTTCGCCAGCCGTTTGATCAAACCTTACTCTCGTTTTTGGTGTCATCAAATAATAGTGTTAAGTCGATTAAAACCAGGCTGAACAGATTCTCGAAGCTTTCGAATAGAAAAGCTATCGTAAATGGCTACGAATTCAATTTATTCCCCAAATTGTCTGAAATTCAAGGCTTTTCGGACGAGGCTCTCCTATCGTCGGGACTCGGTTATCGTGCCAAATATGTGAAATCTGCGTCGTTTTCAATGACTCGTCCTTTGCGCGGGGAATCTGAGGTAAATATGCGGGAAAAACTACTACAACTGCATGGTGTAGGTGAAAAAGTCGCTGATTGTGTAATGATATTTAGTCTTGGATACGATAATTTATTCCCACTCGACCGCTGGGGACGTAGAATTTTGACCGATTTATATGGTCATCATCCCAAAGCTTCTTATAAAGACCTTCGTGAATGGGTTAAAACTCAGTACAATGGCTACGCCTCATGGGCAAGCCAATTGCTATTCGAATGGTATCGAAGGTAGTGTTTTTAGGCGATAGATACATCTGTTTCTTCTTCAACGGGCACTCCGCAGTTACTTGTGCCAAATGGCTTTTCAAGTTCGGGGTTTATAGGGGGGAACCTGGGTGCGATCCTCTTGCTTGTGCCTCTCTCACAAGCCCATCGTATTGATCTGGTCGTGATGTCTGAAGTCTCCTAATTACATCTGCGGGAGACCTTTCGTTTCCTGTTAAAACGCAATCTTGTTAGGTAGTCCATAATTTAGTTCTTCCATGACTAATAATGAAAGAATTACATTGCCTCGTTGTAGGTCTAGTTGCAAAGTCATAAAGACATCATGTTCAAACGCTTGACCATTCATTCTGATTCCGTTTTCCCGAAAAGAGTACGGTGTTATTACAATGAATTTTAATAATTTTTTTGGATCCTGAACTATTTATATTCATGTCTACACTCTATAGTGCGTCTTTCGTCGTAATCGGCTGATTCTATTATTCCTTCTGTATTAAGTACGATCTCTATGCTTCCACCATCAATATGCGCTAATCGGCATTATAATACTTGGTTCATATAAGCGTTCCCTTGTTTTTGGCGTGACATTCCTAGCGGCACAATTGGTGGCTAGAAGTCGTAAATACTCCGTCAACAAATTCATATTCTTCGTATCTTTCAAAGGTTCGCCTGGCCTCGTATATTTTTTCATGGGATCTATAAAAAAATACATCGAAACTACAGGTGCCATATGTAAATTTTTTTCTCATTAATTGGGCTTGTTGTTCGTCTCTAATTGAATAGCGAAGCTATGTGTTGGATCGAATACCAACTCTCGAATTCCTCTTGAAAGTGATTTTCCTCGGAGCCTTGTGCGCAATAGCCGTGTCTTCTATTGACTTATAGTATAATTATAATTAGCCCTATAGTTCGGCTGTCTATGGACAAAAAGACAAGAACGGCAAAGAAGGCCGTTAAATCAACAAAAAGATCCCCAAGATCTTCCTCGAAACGGCTTGTTAAAAGCCGTGTTCCGGTTGCCAGGTCCTCATCAACCCAAAAATATGGAGTAAAGTACTCATTTAGATGGGATATTGAAACCGAATCACAACGCATCCTACAAGCATCTTTTAACACCGCAAATGGATTTTACCTCGCAAAAGGATTTTACGTGTCTGAAAAACGATTTAACGGCGATCCCAGATGTATTTATCTTCCTCCTCTTGATTTTTGTAAATTTAAGGGATATTGGCAGAGAGTTGCAATGCGTGAAATGCAGTTCCCGATTGTAACTCCAATAGATATGGAGGATTTTTTGCAGGAACAGTTAACACCCTATTTGAAAGTTGATAATAAAAAACTTCGAAGCTTTGAGGTCGAATGGAAGAAAGTAGAAAAGAAATTCTGGGAGGTAATTTGGAATACATTTCCA
>CAZFZJ010000029.1:4393-4683 GCA_964523665.1 uncultured Candidatus Saccharibacteria bacterium | reverse complement strand
TAAAGGATTGATTGGTGAATTAGAGATTTGTATTACTTCGTTTGGATCTTTGAGTAGTTACGGGCATTTAACCAATGAAAAGAATAAGAAGTTGAGAGTGTATTTGCGAGAGGATTTTGAAATTTCGCAGGTTGCCGAGGTTATAATTACTGCTTTGTTTAGGACCGATTTGAATGAGAAAGGTTTTGGATGGGAGATACAGGAAGGGATTACGGCTTTTTTGATGCAGATGACTGTTTTGGGAAAGATTTTTCCTGGGTATAAGCCGACGCTTGAGAGTTCGGTTGTTG
>CAZFZJ010000029.1:3984-4336 GCA_964523665.1 uncultured Candidatus Saccharibacteria bacterium | reverse complement strand
ATTTGAATGAGATTGGGGTCCCGAATCAGTTTGATTTAGAGATCAAAAGTGGTGATTTATGGTATGCAAATAATAAAGTGGAGAAGAATTTTACTAAGTCACAGGCGACGATTTTAAAGATCATGTTAAATAGAAGGGGCGAGATCGTTTCGTTTGATGATTTGGCCGATTTTATTTGGGAGCAAAAGAGTACGGATAAATATTCGATTTGGGCGATAAATAAGCATATGCAAAGGCTTAAAGACAAACTTTCAGAATTAGAGATCCATAAGGTATCGATTGAATTAGTGAGTGGCAGAGGGTACATACTTAACGCCTAGTAGTATTGGAGCAGGGTAGCCCTGCTATTGAT
>CAZFZJ010000029.1:0-3974 GCA_964523665.1 uncultured Candidatus Saccharibacteria bacterium | reverse complement strand
AATTCTCGAATGCTCATAAAAAAGTTGTTCCCGGTTATTGTTTTAACGTTCGTTAATACAATTGGATTTTCTTTGATGATTCCGGTGCTGCCAGGTATTGTAGGCAATTTCGGTTATGGTACTGCAGTTTACGGACTTTTACTTTCGGTCTACTCGTTGTTCCAGTTCCTGGCAGCACCAGTCTTAGGATCCTTAAGCGATAAATTTGGACGTAAACCGATGTTAATTATCAGCCATTCTGGAACACTTTTAAGTTGGTTGATCCTAGGTTTTTCCTATTTCATCCCCAAAGAAATCTTGTTTTTTGGCTTTCCGCTTGCCCTTATCTTGATCATCTTTTCGCGCATTACTGATGGCATAACAGGCGGAAACATTTCTATCGCAAACGCATACGTTTCTGATATAACCGCTCCACAAGAAAAATCTAAAGCTTATGGATATGTAGGTTCTGCCTTCGGATTTGGCTTTATAATCGGTCCTGTGATGGGAGCGCTCTCTGCTTCAACGCAATTTGGATACTTGGGCACAACTATCATTGCGGCTACTATCTCCATTTTCGCCTTATTCCTCCTATTTAGAATGACTGAACCGAATCATAATTCAGTCTCGTTTACAAGAGAAATAGATTTACTCAGTGAGGTTAAAGAGTCGCTTTCTTTTATTAATAAACTAAAGAAACATCGCTCAACCAAGGGAGTTATTGATCTTTTGGGCATTCGATTCATTTATGCAATTTTATTTACAGGATACACTTCGATTTTTGTCATTTTGCTTCAAGATTTGTATAAATTAAATACTCTAGAGATAGGATATTTCTTTACTGTTGTTGGCTTTTATTCGATTGTGAACCAAAGTTTTGTGATTCCGAAAGTTGTTCATTATTTTGGGGAATACAAACTATTATTTTTAAGTGTCTTGACAACGACGATTGGGATTTCGTTGATAGCGTTTCATCCGTTACTACCTGTGTTTTTACTAATCACATACCTAATTAGCGTTGGCTTATCTGGGTCATTTATTAGTGTTAGAACTCTTTTGAATTTAAATTCCAACCCAAAATATACCGGTGAGATTATTGGAATCGATGATGCAATTATCTCGTTAAACTCAGGCTATATTCCGTTTTTAGCAGGATTAATTTACAAATTTACAGATGGATATCTATATTTAATTCTAGGTGGAATAGGTTTGTACTGTTTGTTTTTGACTCTAAAACTACCCAAAAAGCTTAAAATTCTAAGCGCCAAGCATCATCTCGCGGGGTAGCCCTTTTGTTAAGAAAAGTTTAATATGGCCTGTGGAAGATTACTATATAAAAAGAGCTTTATATGCTAGTTAATAGGATGTCACTTTTTAGGGTTATCTGACATGTGAATTAAAACAAGGACCTTATAGTTATGAAATAGGAATGAATTATCACGATTCTTTGTATCGCAGATAAGGTTGTATTATTATTTGGCCATATTAAACAAAAGCTAACAAAAGGGCTACCCCCGCTACCATCCGCCGCCTCCGCCACCACCGCCGCCTCCGCCAGATCCACCTCCGCTAAACCCTGAGCCGCTGGAGCTTGGGGCTGTAGTTGCAGTACTTAGCGAATTTGTAAAGCCGGAGGTAAACGCTCCTCCTCCAAAGACGGTTCCATAATTGGTTCCTGTGCCAAAACCTGAATTCACAGAACCCGCAGAGTCCTGTATTGCAGTAGCATCCAACACATCTTTAAATTTTTTATTCCACTTTGGTTCAACCCCTAAAGCGATTGCATAGGGTAAGTATTTTTCGTAAACATCCATTGTATGCGGAATTTCTTTATGCAAATCAGATGAATACCGGCGTTCCTCGGTCGTTGTCAAAAATAATTTTAATCCTTCGATTTTATTTTGAATTTGCGTTCCTAAACTTGTTCTTTTTTGAAAAACAATAAAGTCAGTAATAAAAACTATTATTGAAGCAATAATAATTGTCAGTCCAAGCATTTCAGGGGATATAAGCAAAAAGGTATCTTGATGTCCAAAAAATTCCATAAATACAATTGCAAAGATCGGGGCAAATAGATTATATAAGAAAACGATTATAAAAAGATAGGCGATTACTGAGGAAATCTTTTTATACCCCTTCGTAAATACTATGGATCTAATAAGGTTGAATAGAAAAAAGGTAAAAATGAATATAGGAATAAATCCTCCTATCGCCACAAAGTTATTTGAGATTGAATTAAACGCGAGTACTGAGGCGATTAATCCCAAGATAAATGGAGCGGTAAGTAATCTGTAGTTATGTTCATAATATGCTCCGAGTATCTTATTTTTGTTATTGTTTTGGATTCCGGTTTTAATGTTTTCCATGTATTTGAGGTATTTATTGCCAATGGTGATCGATAATTTTTTATCTGTTACTGCTTTTTTTGCTAAATCATTCAAAAATTTATCTGTATTTACTTTGAAAATTGAGGCGGCAATGCCAGCAAAAATTGTTTGTAATTGACTTGTTCCTTCAAATTCGAGCCGACTTTTCGTAAACGAAGTCAAAAATAGCTTCTGGTTTGGAGAAAGTGAAGCTATTGTCTCTGGATCATAATTTATTAAGGTGATTTTATATTTGTCGTTTTTCTTCTTTTCGATCTTAATAATCTTTTTTACCGCAAGATCAGCAACAAGTGCTGCAATTTGTTTGGGATCATATTTGCCTTTGTTATTTAAAAAGCCGACTTCTTCAGGAGATAAGCCTTCGGGCGGCTCATACTCTGGGATTTTCACATCTGAGAGTTCTTCGTCATTTCCATATTTCTTCCAGATCAGAACAGATACAATTATCATTGTGAGTAGGAGCAAAATCGAGCTAAGAATCTGTATATTGTCTTTAACGAAATAGGCAAGAGTGCTTGGTGGTGTTAATTCCTCCATATACCATTTGGGGAAAATAATATCAGCTGTGAGTCCTTCTCCTTTATATAAAGTGTATGGAAGTGAGATTTGAATATATGGATTTGAGGAGTTAGGCATATTTATCTGTGCCGAACTGGATAAAGAGGTTTCGTCGTTTTGGACAGAATAGAATGTTGGCTTAATATAGCGAAAGAACTCGCTTTGTCTGCTATTTGGTAGTTCGTCAAAAAAGATTCTTGCGGAGGTATATAAGATAGGAAAATTCCAATCCTCTCCTGTGATATTGTAGTAGAATCGGCTACTTGATTCTGTATAATTGTATTCGATTTGCCTGTCCGTTTGGTATTGGATGGTATATGTATGAATGCCTGTAGGAACGAGGGAATCCTTTGAGCCGATATAGAGACGTATTCCGTTTACTATTGATTTGGTGTGATATGGTTCGGATTTGCCATCACGCTTTACGCTTAAGATGGCAAATCCGCGTTTTGTTTTAAATGCGTTTAGATAAGTGTATGCCGTTGGGAAGTCACGGTAGATTCCATGCTTTATTTCGTCATGGAGTGCATTTACTTCTATTGTTTCGGTAACTTTTACGGTGTTATCTGGGAGGATGTGTATCTCGGAATTAAAATTCAATATTTGCTCGATATTTGAAATAGGCTTAACATTTCGATCTTTTTGTGGATGTTGAACTTCGGCTAATAGAGGAGAGGCTTGAGTTTGATTTGTACTTATTGCAAGGAAGGAGAAAAGGACGAAGAGTGTTTTGTAAATCGATTTGATTTGCATGTATCCATTATAAAACGTTTTTTTTGGTCGCGGGACTCGAACCTGCGACCTCAGCTACCCGAAAGCTGCGCGCTAGCCAACTGCGCTACACCCCGTAGGTTAAAGAAAAGGGCTACCCTTTTGTTATGAAAAGTTTAATTCAGCCCGTGATAATTTACTATATTATAACAGCGTGATTGCAATTAAAATACGTATCAACCACCCGAGATAATTGATTTCTAAATTTTTTGATTGACCGAATAGTTGTTAAATAGGAATAAACGAGGCATTTATTTAGCTTATATTCGAAGCCAATAG
>CAZFZJ010000028.1:2306-7680 GCA_964523665.1 uncultured Candidatus Saccharibacteria bacterium | reverse complement strand
AGTTCATAGATACACATTTTACTCAATGTGTTACCTATGTTTCTCAGCCTAAACGGAATTCTAATTGCCATAACGTGTTAGTCGACATCGTATGAAAGCTGAGTCATTGGAAGACGATTAATCTTATTAGAAGAAGGTCCTCCATTCTCGTCTAGCATGAAAAACCCTTTATTCTGCTCCCAATGATATCCTAAATGCCGCTCTGCACCTTGTAACAAATCAGAATAAAACCCCATATTCGAACCTGCAAGGCAATCAACTATTAAGGCATCATGAATTTCTCTTTGTTCAGCTGGGAGCTGTACTAATGTGGGAGTACCATCAACAATTTCCCATCTTTGTAGTGGAGTAAGTCTTGCTTTTGTAAAAATATATGTGAGCTTTGGTCTTCGAGGATCAAATCTTAAAACCTGTGGAGCAACAAGAATCTCTGATGTCATTAATTCGGGATCCATTGCACTTCTTAGTACATCAATTACTCCAATAGATCTAATCCCATCTGGATCCAAAGCGCTACTCACATTAGCCTCCTCAATCTTTCTTGCTCCTGCTTCAAAAATATCCTGACGTAGTAATACTTTTAATTTATTCATTGAATTAATCAATTCGAATGGATCTTTTGATTCTCTCAATGCAATTAAAAATTCATTAAATAATGCATCATTAGATCTCAAAAAATTATAGCTCACCATCCCTAACCTATTGCAAAGATTTATCCCCATAGTATGTCTAGCATAAGGAGTAAATTGACCAGTAATAGCTACTTCTTCTGGTGCCCCTTCATTTAGCTTTAAATCTTCATAGGGCAGAATACTCCTGGTAGAGTTCCGTCTTCCGGTACCACTTAAAGAGGTGGTTATTATCGCCGCACCTGCTGATTTCAAAAACGTCCTTCTTGTTATATCAACCCCTACTGGTATCTGGTGCGGATACTTCCCTGCCAACATACTTTCGTTTGGCCTGTTCCCCGCAAACATCTCATAATCATGCGACGGTGGAAATTCTGATGGCAAGATAGAAGATACTGAAAGACTTGGCATTATCATAAGTTTATAGACTATAAAAATTATATGAAAGGTTTATTTTACTTTAAACTTTTCGATTTAAAACCCACATAACATTGCCATAGCCGATTGTGACATATAAATCCTCGATATCACTGCAACTAAGCCTCTTTGAATCTTAAAATAAGTTCCTTTATCCTTATAGATAAGGATGGAGAATAATGCCTTATCATACGAAATTATTGTCATTTCACCTTTTTGAATCTGAGCGATCGATGCAATCATACAATCAATGAATTTAACATTATAGTTCTCATATAAATCAATAGAGAATTCGTAAATATACTTATCAATAAAATACATACCTAGACTCTTGAATAATTGCTTTCAAATGCCTCTCTCGCTTTTTTCCAGGTTTTACCCTTTGGAGCTTTGTATTTAACCCCAATTTGAGAAAATCGCTCTCATACGGAATTACTTCTATTTTTTCATCCTTAACAATCATTTCGACCCTAGAATTTGGCCCAATACCAAGCTTTTTTCGTATTTCTTTAATTATGGTTAACTGTGATTTTTGATTTAAAGTCCCAAAATATCACATACCCTTATCCTGGCATTTTGTACTACAAAAGACAAACGTAATACGTTTTATATTTGTATGGCTTTATCAAAATCTTGATGAATATCCTCAGCGAAGGTAACGATGCATTGGTAGTTTTTCATGATTTTCTCAATATTCTCCCGAAAATGATCATCTAACTCGCTGAATATATCATCAAGGAGAAGAACCGGCCGATCATTAGATTTTTCCTCAATATATTTAATTTCTAACAGTTTTAATGCTAAAACAGCCATTCTTTGTTGACCGCGGGAACCGAAAGACCTTAAATCAAAGGCTTTCCCGTCACGGTAAAAGATGAAATCGAAGTCATCCCTATGCGGACCGACAGTCGTATATCCTTTAATAAGGTCGGTCCGCTTTTGTGATGCAAGCGTATTCTCGTTAATAAGGCTTGATTTATAATCAATTTTTAGCTCCAAATCTACCCCAAAAAGGTCTCGAGAAATTATCGGGAGGACTTCTTCTGCGTACTTAAAAAACCTCCTTCTATATTCTTGAACTACGATTCCCGCTTCTATAAGTTGCCTATCCCAAACTTCAAGCTGCGATTCTAGAAAATTCTTAACTACCTGCCCTTGCGACATATCCAAAAGTTTATTTCGATGCTTTAAAATCCTCCCATACTTATTTAGACTTCGGTAATATTCGTAATAAACCTGCGATAAAAACGAATCAAGATAATCACGCCTTCTTGAAGGAGAACCGATCACCAACCTAATATCCTCTGGATTAAATAAAACCGACTTAAAAACTCCAATAAATCCCTTAGTTTTTTTAATCGCGCCATTTCTTTTAAATGTTTTTTTCACTCGACCTGTATTCAATATTTCTAAATTGATTTCTAATTTGGTTAAATCATTAAAATACCCAGTAATTTTTGCAAAAACCGAATCGATATTTACAACATCTTTTTCGGTCGGTGCTCTAAAAGATTTCCCATGAGATAGCATATAAACCGCTTCTAAAACGTTAGTTTTGCCTGCACCGTTGTCTCCTGAAATTAAAGTGGATTCAGTTGAAAACTCAAATTCTTTTTTGGTATGGTTTCTAAAATTCTGTAATTCAATTTTCTTGATAAACATAAGGATTTAGCTCAATGATAAAATAATATTGATGGATTACAATACTAAGACCGAATTATTAAAAAAGCTTGAACAAGAAATTAAAACTTGCCAAAAATGCGGACTTTGCAAAACAGCAACCAACGCAGTTCCAGGAACAGGAAACCCAAACTCAGAACTAGTATTTATTGGAGAAGCACCAGGTAGAAACGAAGACGAACAAGGCATCCCCTTTGTTGGTAAAGCCGGTAAATTACTCGAATTTATGCTAAGCCAAATTGGAATGAAACGCGAAGACGTCTGGATTGGCAACATTATCAAACACCGCCCACCAGAAAATCGCGACCCAACCCCAGAAGAAATCGAAGCCTGCAAACCTTATTTAACAAAACAATTAGAAATAATATCACCAAGGATAGTAGTTACTCTAGGACGCTTTGCAATGAACTACTTTTTACCAGATGTCACCATCAGTCACGCGCACGGAGTTGCATATCCATTTCAAAACATGCTAGTATACCCTGTTTACCATCCTGCGGCAGCCCTTCGAAACCCCAAGATGAAACTCACATTAATGACAGATTTTCTAAAAATTCCAGCTATAATTAAAGGTGAAAGTAAAACAAATAGTATTAAATTAGGCGATGAATGGGAAGATAAAAAGATTGAAAAAGATACCACTACTTCAAATTCAGAGCAAACAAAGTTATTTTAAAAATGGAAATAAATAATAACCAAAAACAACCCGCGCTAAAGCTGATCCCAATTGGGGGAACAACCACAGTGCAAAAAAATATGTATGTATATGAATGCGGCGATGAAATCCTCATAATGGATTGTGGCGTCGGATTCCCAGATCTCTCTACTCCAGGAGTCGACGTAATTCTCCCGGATTTTACATATGTTTTAGAACGAAGAGAAAAAGTTAAAGGAATTGTAATTACGCATGGTCATGATGATCATCGAAGTGCAATCCCCTATATTTTGCAGGAATATCCCTTTGATATTTATGCAGCACCGTTTGTAAAAGCTTTAATTGATATTCAATTAGAAGAATATACAAACCTTACTACAAAAAATATTCATGCGTTTAACCCTGACCAATCATTTCAACTAGGATCATTCAAACTGACTCCTTTTAGAGTTAATCACTCAATCCCCGATACTTTGGGATTTGCTATTGATACTCCTCAAGGACGAATTTTTCATGTATCTGATTATAAATTTGACTGGTCACCTGTTATGGATAAGCCTTTTGAGATTCAAAAAGCCGCAAGATTGGCGAGCGAAAAACCAGAAGGAGTTTTATTCATGCTATCTGATTGCTTAGGGGCAACGACAGAAGGGTATTCAAAATCAGAAAGAATTATCGAAGAAACATTTTTAGAAATACTCTCAACTTCAAAAGGAAGTCAGGTATTTATAACCACACTTTCTTCAAACATTTCGCGTATTAAGCAAGCAATTGATGCTTCAATTAAATATGGAAGAAAAGTCGTTCCTGCTGGTAGATCTGTTAGAAATACGATTGAGATTGCTCGTAACTTCGGCTATATCGATTATCCAGATAATGTGTTTGTTGAAGAAAAGGCAGCTCACAAGTATCCACAAGACCAACTCACTTACATTATTACAGGTAGTTACGCCCAAAAGGGCTCAGGATTAGTAAGAGCAGCAACAGGAGAGCACAAATCCATAACAGTCGAAAAAGGTGCTGTTGTAATTTTCTCGGCTGACCCGATTCCTAATTCAGTTAGTGCAGTAAATGTGATGATCGATGAGTTGTATCTAAAAGGAGCTGAGATTTACTATTCACAGATTCAAGATAATCTCCATGTTTCAGGCCACGGTTTAAGAGGAGATATGCGTCTTTTAGCAAATGTTGTAAGGCCTAAATATTTTGTGCCTATTGGAGGAAATGTTAAGCATATGAGAGCCTATAGCGAACTCATGCAAACAATGGGCATCGAAGAAAAACGAGTGCTTCAACTTTTAGATGGCCAAAGTGTTGTCTTCAAAAATGGACAAGTCAAAATGAGCGATAAGTTGAAACTTCGAGAAGTCTATGTTGATGGGAATATTGTGGGGGATGTTGGCGCACAAGTTTTGGATGACAGAATCCAAATGGCAAATAATGGGGTTGTTGTCATTACAATGTCTGGTGATGAAGTTGAAATTGTAAGCCGAGGTTTTGTGTTTGTAAAAGAAGCAAAAGATTTAATGGAGAAAGCAAAACAGCTTACCAAAAAATCGTGGTATAAAAATAATAAAAAAGAAGGTAAAAACAAATACCAGACTATACATAGAGTTGAACTCGATGTATTAGACTTCTTCAGAAAAGAAACTGGCCGCGAACCATTAGTTGTTTTGAATGTTAAGTAGAAGTTAATTTTTTCGCCTAATAACGTAAATAATCGCAAGAGCTAGAGCACCAAAAAGAACTACTCCTGCAATAAAATACCAATATCTTATAAGCAAATCTATTATTCCTGTCTTTGACGGCTCAAACACTTCTGCATTAATTGGATCTACCTCAATTGATTCATTCTTCGTGTCATTACCTTGTTCTTCATTTGATTCTTTTACCAATGGTCCGCCGTTCGATCCCGTAATATTGGACTGATTATCGCTGGACGGTTTAGGGCTCGTTGTTGGAGTTGGCTTAATAATATTCTCTGGTTCAGTCT
>CAZFZJ010000028.1:1993-2262 GCA_964523665.1 uncultured Candidatus Saccharibacteria bacterium | reverse complement strand
ATGATTCGTAAAATTTACTCTTAGTACTTGCCGACATTACTGAAGAATATTTACTATCTCCGCAATCTTTTGTCGTTCTGATCTGAAAATAATAAAGAGTTCCTGGAGATAAATTATTGACTACATATTCAAACTCTCCTTTTTTTGCGACATCGCGTTCTGTTGTAGTATAAGTCCCAGGCTCCGTACCATATCTGATATCAAAACCCTCATAATCATCATCAGGATTGTTAAATAATAACTTAATCGAATTTTCATTAAGCGATGTC
>CAZFZJ010000028.1:1724-1973 GCA_964523665.1 uncultured Candidatus Saccharibacteria bacterium | reverse complement strand
TTTATCTGGAACATCGCATGAATACGAAGCTCTTGATTCGGAATCGTCTGAATCGGTTTCACTAGGAGATGGTGTTGGCGTAGGATCAGGATCTCCACCCGATTGCGTTTCACCGAATAAGCCAAATGTTGAAAAACTCGTTGTTTCACAAGAAACCGTATTTGCATTAACATCAACACTACAATTTGAAAGCTGATTCCAGATAGACCCATTCCATCTAAAAATTCTCAAAGAAGTTTCTTCAATATT
>CAZFZJ010000028.1:0-1714 GCA_964523665.1 uncultured Candidatus Saccharibacteria bacterium | reverse complement strand
CATCTCCATCAGAATAATTTATTGTAATAGTAATTGGATTATCAAAAGATGTAATTGCTGTATCTGCATCAATTAACGCTTTTAATTCAAATATTCTATCTGGAATTTGTATATAACCACTTGGTGTTGAAGTAGTTAGAATTACAGTTCCTTCATCTAATTGATGAATTTGAAAATAGGCATCATTACTTCCACTAAATGAACTTGGAATACTCAAATCTAATTCAACACCAGAATTACTAAATGAAACATCGCCACCGGCACCTGCAGTAATCTGAGAGGAAGTTACTGTCGAAGTAATTGATGAACTTGCAGTACACCCTGATGTAGTAACATTTGTTTCAGATGAATAACCCAGATTTTCTGCTAAATCTTCTGATTTTGCTCTAACTTTATATTGTGTGCAAGGCAAAAGTCCACTAACAGAAGCGCTGTGCGATGTAACTCTTGGATATGTATTTGTTTCTGATGTTTCGGCTTCACTTACCGCTCCTATCCCATACTGCAAATAAGTTGAGGCATCCTCATTAGTTGTCCATGAAGAAGTAATTGACGTTGAACTTGATGCACTAGACGAAAAGCTTGAAACAGTTGGTGCAGTTTGATCTAATGTAATATCTTCTCTAAAATGGACAAGCCAATTATATAAATCGTTACCATATAAAGATTCTGTTGCATCACTATCTCTTATGTTACCTCTAGCAGAACCACTTGAATCAGCTCCAGGTCTAGCACCAGATGTTCCCGTAAACGCGTATTGGATTTTCTGATTTGTTCCTGTTGGAGTTTCTGAAAGTGTAATTCTTATTGTATCTTGACCATCAACAACAACAGAAGAAATAGAAGCTGAAGTAGAATCATCAACATATTCAAATCCATAATCTGTTTTTGCTAGTAAACTCGAAGTATCAATTATTATTGGAGGTACTGGAACTTCGAACTTAATTGAGACCTTGTTACCGTTTCTAACTATTTGGTCAGGAGTTAATGCGGTAGGATTTCCATCTAAATAATTCCTGATCGCCTTTCCGTAATATTCCCCTAGCCACCTATAACCTGTATTTGGTAGGTGAATATTATCTCCAGCATAAGTAAATTGATATCTTGGACCTATCAAATAAATTTTATCGTTAGTCTTTGCAGCCAAATATTGAGCCTGAACCAGCTCCGACGAAGAATAGTTATATGCAGTAAAATTACTACTTTGATCTATAAACATTGGGATATCTTCGCTCTGATTAGTAACCGCAGTAATGTCTGTCTCATAATCTGATTGCCATTCATCAAGCATCGCCTCATAACCTGCACCATCGGCAAAATTTGCAGGTCCATGAATTAAGGCAACAGCTGGAACTCTAAATAAATATCCACCAGATAAGGCAATTGACCTTGAGTTTGTAATCTGTGTAATTCCATCATTATAAGGGCTGGTACCTTTGGATAATGAAGAGTATGGAACTCCAGGAACAGCGTTATTTGAAATCGCTACAATATAATTATTCCCAGAAGTTAAATTTGTAATCGTATTTGCCAGTGCACTTGCAGGAGATTCGACCTCCCCTGACACATTATCATCAGGCCTATCATAATCTTCAACCAAATCAATATAAGCATCCATTCCACCATTCATTTTTACATTACTAAAAGGCTGGGTTATTGATAACGCGGGGGTTCCGTCATACCCGGTAGCCAAACTTTGACCGGCAAGTAATAT
>CAZFZJ010000027.1:6900-9956 GCA_964523665.1 uncultured Candidatus Saccharibacteria bacterium | reverse complement strand
AGCATCGCTCTGTGGCAGCGAAGGTTGTGGGTTCGAGACCCATCAGCCACCCCAAAATTATTTATTCAATATACTCACTAATATATTTTCCTTTATTAATTAACTGACTTGCTAAATGCAGCGAATGAGGATCATTTAATAATCCTTCGATTGTAAATGTTTCTAAAAGCCCCATAAGTTCTCCATGAAGCAAAGTATAATACACATCCATTACTTCCCGTTGTGGATATACATTGTGATTGCTCCAATGTCTTAGAACTGGATTTTGATAAATAATTTTTGCAGTTTTGCTAGTGGATATGAGATTATATAAATCTCCTACAGTAAATATTTTTGATACCTGATCAGGCGAGATATTTAACCTACGAGCAATCGAACGTAACATTGGTATTGCGATTACAGCCTGAATAATTCCGCGTTCGTATCCATCTTTCGTAGATCTATTAAAAGGGCCTGATATAAAAAGTGGATCAACTCCCGCTCTTAATGCAAATATTGCTTGAAGCTCTTCAGAAGTACGCCCTACTCTCTCGATGCTTGGATGTATATGAGCGATTATTCTTTGGATCTCGCTACAACCCAAATATACGAGTAATTCATGAGCCGAATACTTATCAAAAATTACCTCCTCGTAAAACCTACTTCCAGATTCCTTAAATTTCGCAAGAATCATTTTTTTAATTCTGTCCGACTCATCAGGGCCAATATCTCTAAATTGATATATTTCTGATAAATATCTATCCGAAAACTCAGCCAACTCACCTATTTCTTCCTCTACTAATGAGTGATGAGAACAACATAGTTGTTCATGTTCGTACCCAATAGGATATTGACGTCTTTTACCTGCAAATCCCCTGTAGTCAAATACCTCTTTGGGCTAACCTTAATGCAAGTTTAGGAGATACAATAGTGGATTCAAAACCTTGAATACCATTCCTATGTAATATGAAAAAAAGTTCATCTAATGCAATTCCAGATTCCGCATACACAGCTAAATCTTCATAATTCCAGGGGCTCCCATCTTCGATAGGATTAAATGCTATTTCAGGCTTTCTATTCAAAAAACTGCTTATAGCTCTACAAGCACTGTGCAAATTGGGAGGATGGAGAATATTTGAAAAATTAGTAATTGATGTAATGGTTGTATTTGAATTACGAGGTGTTCTTAATGGATGCTTAATTATATCTAAATCTAATCTGATTGACGTCGCTAGTAAGTCTCTATCCACGTTGGGTTTCAGTATTGTCTCAGCAGATTCATTACTTGGATTTTGATCTGTACCCGCTAAGTTATCAGCACTAATCATAAATAAATTCTAGCAAAAAAACACAAAGGCTATTTAATCACACTAAGATCAACGTTCAGAATTTACCTTTTTCAATATAAATTCTTCTCGCAATTCAATTGTTTGAGTACTGCTCTCTAACGGACCCCAATATAAGGCCTAAGTTAACGAAAGTCATATCAGAAATCAAATTCGAAATTTACTATAAACACATAATCTTTTTTTGTCCAACTAAAATGAATTTTGCGTTAACCAATTCTTTTAACAGGATATCAGGGTCTAAAAAGACTTTTCTTCGCTACGGTTCTTAATGCAGGTTTTTGTCCCAATGCGCTAGCAATGAATAAATCCATTGGCTTTCTTATTCTGTATTCTGCTGTTAAGGCAATATTTGGCTCAATACCATAAATTTCTGTATTATTTTCTCTTAGATATTTGACAGTACCACCTGTACCACACCTACTACATCTAGTACGTTTAGGCCTTCGAGGTTTCTTCGCCCTAGCCTAAAAGCTATAAGTTGCTGATAAAAGTGTAGGCTGAATTTACAAATTCATTTAATGGACTAGGTTATATTATTTATGTTGTTACAACATACCACAACCCTCCTCAAACAGTTTTTTCTAAAACCTCAACTTAGGACAAGCAATCTACAATCCACTATAATATCCTAATGCAAGCTTTTTTGAATGAGCCACTTCTCTACATCGTATTTGCTAATATTCTAATGGCATTAGCGTCCATAATTGGCATGATTACGCTATTTATTAATAAGCACCTATTGAAAGAGATACTAATCTTCTTTGTATCACTTTCAGCAGGGACAATGCTTGGAGGTGCAATCTTCCACTTAATCCCAGAATCTTTTGAAGAATTGGGATTTATAATAACAGCGGCTACACTCTTTACTTCGATTCTAGTCTTCTTTTTCATCGAGAAAGCCTTACACTGGCATCATCACCACGATGTAAACGATAAACACACCATAGGTTTAATAAATCTGATTGCAGACTCTTTTCATAATTTTTTAGATGGAGTAATAATTGCAGGAACATTTATAACCTCTATTCCTTTAGGTATTACAACTTCTATGAATGTTTTGTTACATGAAATTCCTCAAGAGCTTGGTGACTTCGGGGTGATTTTGCATTCGGGTTTTACAATTAAAAAAACAGTGATAGCAAATTTAATGGTTTCACTTTTATCACTCGTTGGCGGTATTTTGGGCTTTATGTTTTTTAATTTTTTTGAAGAATTTATTGCATATATTACTGCTTTCGCTGCAGGAGGATTTATTTATATTGCAACAACTGATCTGATCCCTGAAATTAAGCAAGAAGCAAAAGAACGTAAGTTATGGTTCGCGATAACTTGCTTTATAGCAGGGTTTGTCCTAATGTTTTTGTTAAAAGATTAACAAATAAATTTAATGAAAGGCACTTTCGAGTTTCTTCTCTTTACCTGCAAGGATTTCAAAAATTACAATAATAACAGCTCCAATTACCATTAATGAAATTGCTATCGTTACCTCTGATCCAAAGTTTTGAGGTAAGATATTTTTGGTCACCAAAGGAACAACTTCACCATGGCTATTGATTCTGGTTTCTAATACTTCCTTCCATGGCCAAATTTTTCGAATTGAACCAAACATAATTCCAGCTAAAATCGCGATTGTAATGTTATGATAGTGGTTCAAAAGCCAAGATAGTACTCTCACAAATAAGGCGATACCAATTGCACAACCTGAAATAAAAACACCCAAAGCAACGA
>CAZFZJ010000027.1:838-6890 GCA_964523665.1 uncultured Candidatus Saccharibacteria bacterium | reverse complement strand
TATCTTTATTGTTAACTGCCTGTAATATTTGTTGATATTTTCCAAGAAGTAGTAATATGAATGAACCTGAGATACCCGGTAAGATCATTGCACAAATTGCAATCATTCCACTTACAAAAATAAATGGTAATGAATTTGGTGTTTCTACGGGAATCATTCCAACTAACAAGAAAGTTAGTGTTGTTGACATAGCAAATGCCAAGACAAGAGAAGAGGTCCAATTCGATATCTTTCTTAGCACAATAACTGTAGATGCTAAAACTAATCCAAAAAAGAACGACCAAATATAAACAGGGCGCTCATTTAGTAAATAAGTTAAGATTTTTGAAAGAGTAAATACAGCACCAAGTAGGCCAAACCCCAAAGGAACTAAAAATGAAAAAGGAATTGAACTTATTGCTTCTTTGATTTTTCGTTGTAAAATCAACTTTATAACTTTTCCACTCATATCTTTGATTGCCTGGATTAACGCTTCGTAGATACCTGCTAAAAAGGCTATTGTTCCACCAGAAACTCCTGGGATCAGATCTGCAGTTCCCATTGCAAAGCCGGTTAAAAAAATACGAAGGGTATAAATTGGATTGATTTTCATAAATAACAGGATCTTAAATTAGTTACTTAATGATTATATTATGATTTTTTGTTTTAACATAGATCGGTAGTTCAAATTCAGTTTGATCGCTAGATAATAGTGAATAAAAATAATCACATCGATCAGTAGACTGACTCCATACATCTTTTGTATCTGAATTATTTGGATTTTCTAAAACACTTTTTCGAATAAGAACGAATGCTTTTAACCAATCGTTTTCATTGAAACCATCTCTAGGTGAACCACCAACTTTTCGATTCGCTTTTTTAATTATAGATGGTAATCCATCAGGATCATTTGAATTCCCATGTTGAATGATCGTATCAAATAAAATTAATTGACCTACACTAGATTTAACTCCCAATTTTTCAGCATGATCGAGTGCAGGTAAATAATAAAGTTTATCAGCAATATTATCTTGCGCCGTATAAAACATACGATCGTCACAAGCCGATTTCCAGTCAGAAATAAGGGATTTCATTTTTTTAGTGTTTTGATCTATTGTGGTCAGATCATTGGAATACTTTTTTAGAAGATTACTTTTATTTAATCTAGAATATTCATCAATCAGTAAACGAAAATCATCATATGCGGTAGTAAATCCAACTATTCCTGCGGTTAAACCTCTTCCGTCTTCTAATTTAAAGATCTCGCAATATTGTGGAATCGAAGAGTCATATTCAAAAACACTGATAATTTTATAGAATAAATCCCGCTTAGAATATGACCCATAGGTTTTGTCCCCTTCAATATTCTGTGTTAAAATTTCACGTTGGGGAAGTTCTCTATAGGTCTTGTTTACGGGAAAAGGATCTTCACCAATGAGTGGACTAACCACGCTGTTTTTTGTGATTATTGGTTTATTTACACTCTTTACTATATGCAGAGTTAATCCGCATAAAATCACTATTATTAAAACGAAAGTTAAAAGTATAGTAACCTGTTTTAACATATTAATGTCAAATAACAAACAAAAACCAATATTCTATGATGAAAAAAAGATCCGATGGAAGATCTTTTTGGTTCTTTTCACTTCTTCTTTTGTTATAACATTTTCTTTAATTTTTTATACACTTTATTCGATCGTTGAATATACTAATCAATGGTCACAAAACACAGTAGAAACTATTAGTAATTATTCCTCAAACGAGAAAATTTTAGATAAAGATTTGCCTAATCTCTCATTAAACCAAGATTTCATAAAAACTGGATTTTATGTTCATTGGGATTCCAAAAGCAATAAATCATTATTAGATAACTATGGTTCTCTCGATTACGTATTTATGGAATGGTTATATTTAAATACTGAAGGCAAAATTGCCCACTATGATAAAGAAAAAGAGAATAATTTATCTAACTTCTTAAAATCAGAAGGTAAATCAAAGATTATCATCCCTATGATTCATAATTACAATGCAGAAAAGGATCTTTTTGATTCTAAAATTGTAATAGATTCAATCGATACAAATCCTGAATCAGAAAGTCTAATTACAAATCTTACAAAATATCTCAACGAAAACAATTATTCAGGAATTGCAATAGATTTCGAAGACATCCCATATACGCAACAATATATCTATATAAGATTTATTCAGAAATTAAACACCGAGCTTAAAAAGAAAGATATAAAACTATTCGTAATGTTGCCATTCGCGAGGAATGATATAAATTATTATCAATTCTCAAAATATTCCGACTATATTGTTTTAATGGCATACGATTACAGTTGGAATAAATCAAATAATGGCCCAATAGCACCTCAATCCTGGATACAAAATAATTTGAGGAATTTAATCTCATACATACCGTCTACAAAATTATTATTAGGAATTGGCGCTTATGGATACGACTGGGCTTCTGATAGCAATAAAGCAGCTGTCATAGATTATGAAAAAGCCCTTATCTTAGCAAAAGAATATCATAGTACGATTTCACTTGATATAAATAGCTTAAATTCAACTTTCAAGTATGAGGATACTAATAAAATAAAACATACGGTATGGCTTTTAGATTCGATAACTGCTTTCAATTCAATTGTATTAGCTAATAAAAATAAATTAGGAGGAGTTGCATTATGGCGTATCGGGTCTGAAGATAGTCGATATTGGGATATCTATAAGAATCCCGAAAATATATACACAAGCCTAAATCAAATCCAATATCCACAATTCAAATATGATTTGGCAATCTTCGGACAAGGAAAAGTATATTCGGCGAAAACAGCACAAAAAGTAGGACATCGTGAAATTCAACTCGATAATAATGGATACATAAAATCCTATGAGTTTAAATACTTACCTTCAACTTATGAACTTAGTAGATTAACAGGGGACTATAATAAGCGCATAGCCCTAACATTTGACGATGGTCCAAGTGAAGAGTATACGAAAAAGATACTAAATATACTAAATGAAAATAACACCAAAGCATCTTTTTTCGTTATAGGATCAAAAGTAAATTCTAATTCCAATGTTGTCAAGATGATTTATCAAGATGGACACGATATTGGAAATCATACTTATCTACATTCAAACATTCAAAAATTATCAAAATCACAAAGTATACTAGAATTGAATGCTACCCAAAGGGTTTTAGAAGGATATTTAAATATTAATACTAGGCTTTTTCGTGGACCATATGGTCTTGATACGGTCCCAGATACCAAAGCAGAACTAGAAAGTATATCCGGATTAAGTGATCTGGGTTATTATTCAGTCGGGTATGATATTGACACTAAAGACTGGTTAATCAAAGATAAAAAAGCAATTAAAGAATCAATTATCAAAGGGGTAGAAGAGCGAAATGGCGGAATCGTTCTATTACACGATGGTGGAGGAGATAGATCTGAAACAGTAGAAGCACTAAAAGAAATTATCCCTGAACTAAAAACCCGTGGCTATACTTTTGTAACAATCTCTTCTCTAATAGGTATCTCTCAATCCGAAATTATGCCAATCACAAAAACACAGAATATAATAAACAATATTGATAATGCTGGATTTATTATTCAAAATAGATCTTTTAAGATTATTTCAATAATTATCGTAGTTACGATTATTATTGGAATCCTAAGAATATCTTTAATTATATTGCTATCAATAATTCAAAAAATCAGAGATAATATTTTCGCTACCAAATCAAATTATGTACCGTCTACAACAGTTGTAATACCCGCCTGGAACGAGGAAAAAGTTATTCTCAAAACACTAGATCATTTACTATCACTGAAATTTAAAAAATTCCGAATTGTCGTTATAGACGACGGATCCACTGATCATACATTTAATAAAGTAATTGAAAAATATCCGCGAAATAGAAGATTAAGAGCTTTCAAAATACCCAATGGAGGAAAATCAAATGCAATTAACTATGCAATATCAAGATGTAGGTCTGAAGTAATAATTGTTCAAGACGCTGACACCTTATTAAACGAAAACGCAATCCCATTACTTATTAGGCATTTCGATAATGAAAAAATCGGAGCAGTAGCAGGAAATGTTAAAGTTGGAAATCGAAAGTCGTTACTTACAAAATTACAAGCATTAGAATATATAACTAGCCAAAACCTCGATAGGAGGGCATTTCACCTTACCAACTCAATCTCAGTAGTACCAGGAGCAATTGGCGCTTGGCGACGAAAATATGTAAAACAGCTCGGAGGTTTTAATTCGGATACTTTAGCAGAAGATGCGGAATTAACTTATGCGATGTTGGCAAATGGATATAAAGTAATAAACGAACCTAATGCTATCGCATATACAGAAGCACCGGAAAACATGAAAGATTTTATAAAACAAAGATTTAGGTGGATGTTCGGAACTTTGCAAGTCTCTATCAAATATCTAAAATATTGTTTATCTTTAAAACGAAAATCATTCGGATGGATAACGATTCCCAACGTTCTATTTTATAATATAATTTTCCCGATATTATCCCCCTTCATTGATTTATTTACTATACTTATAATTACAGGCGCTCTTTGGCAGCAAATAATTAACGATGATCTAACATTTGAAGGTCTCGATGATATAATAATCTTCTCATTTGGATTCATTCTAGCTGAAATAGTTATAGCTTTGATAGCATTCATTCTTGAACCAAAAGAGACGAAACGATTATTACTTTATTATCCGATTCAAAAAGTCATTTATAAATACATCTTAATGATAGTATCAATAAAAACTTTATTGACTGCACTTAAAGGGCCTAATGTACATTGGGAGAAAAAATCTAGGACAGCTAATGTAGAGATACCTTTTATTAAAGCCTTACAGAATTAAGAATAAAGAATAGATTAATAAAAATAATGCTGATATTATTGGCGAGATTTCAGCAAGTAATTTAAATCGACCATAGGTAGAACCCTTCAATTTAGATATCAAACCTGCAACCAGTGTTAGTGCAACGAATATTCCTAAACCAAAAGATAAAATTACAGGAAATATTAACCAAATCTTACCAGTCGATATCACAAGCATAAAAATTGTCCATCCAAAAACACAAGGAGCTATGCCCGTTAATATTCCCATTAGTACCTGTTCTTTGAAGCTAATATGATCAGATGTCAGAATATCTTCATTATGTGTATGGTGGCTATGAGTGGCAATTGAATCGTGTATATGAGAATTGTAGTGGTCTGGGTTGTGATCATAGCCTGGCTCATGTTCGTGGGAATGATCATGGTCATGTTTATGATCAGATTGTAGTTTGTGACGAGCTAAGTCGGTCAAACTTTTAATGAGCATATATAATGCTAAAAAGAATACGGCGAACCCTGCGAATTTTTCGATATACGAAAACTTCGCAAACAAATCATAAAAATTATTCAACACTAGAAATAAAACCCCAACTAGCATAATATCCCCTAGATGAGTTGCCGTAAAAACGAAAACATATATCATTCCTCTTCGAAAATTCATCCCTCTATGCAACATACTTGATGCCAATACTGCCTTACTATGCCCAGCCTCAATTGTGTGCAATAAACCTAATAAAAATACTATTCCCATAAGTAAAAATGGCGATTTTTCTGAAGCCTGCCTTGTCAGATTCAACAGATCAGTAACCATTTTTCCTAAAAATGTACTTTCCCTTGGAGAAAGGCTTTTAGACTGTATACCTTTTACCTCACGATCCTTTTGATAACTTATATTTCCCGATCCTTCAGTTGTTAATTCTAAGTAGTTGTCGTCATTTTGGGGATTATCTTTCATTTCTTGATAATTGAAAGAAATCTCACGATTCTTATCTCCTAGTTGAACTTTTCTTAAAGCATTCTCTCCTATTTGAAACGTTATGAAATTATTAGAAGAGGGGAAAATATCACTACTAAGCGTATTTACTATCTGTACATCATTGATTGATTCACTGCATTTATATAAATACACAACCTCAGCCTCTAAAGCATTTTGTGTAGGGTCAAAATCCTCATTTTTCAAAATACCCTCACAGGACTCTCCA
>CAZFZJ010000027.1:0-828 GCA_964523665.1 uncultured Candidatus Saccharibacteria bacterium | reverse complement strand
CTATATGAAGAAAATTATTAGTAAAGCTAGTATTTTCTTTTGCATAATCTCTTATTAAATCAATTCTCGATGCTAAATCTTCGAATGTTTGAGGTTGTTCATTTAGTGCCCGAAAATAAACTCCTCCTGCAACAAGCCATTTGATATAGTAATATGCCTTAACTTCATTTTTAGGAATAATTGCTCCATCAAGATCTTTTTCAAATATATAATAACTATAAGTATCATCAGGCGGATCGGCATGAATAACTTTCACATTAACCCATAATAAATGGATTAAAAATAGTAATACGAAAATAACAAATAGTTTAAATCTCATAAAATTTAATAATACAGTTATACCTTGTGCGAAATAAACTTGCAAAAATAATTTTCTTCATATAGCTTGAATAGGACTTGTTTAGCTTAATAAATAGAAATGCTGTCCGTTTGATCTTATAAATTTTATTGGGATTAATAGATTGAGATGGTGCCCCTAGCCGTTTATCGGTTCGCGACCTAATTTCATAGAAAAAAAGTGTTTCCTCTTTTTCCATAATCAAATCAATTTCACCAATTCCATACACAAAAAAATTTCTAGTGATGTAATTAAAACCTTGGTTTTTTAGATATTTCGAAAGATAGGTTTCGGCATCAAAACCAACCACACGCTTATTTGGCATAAGCCAATTATATTTAGTAAGATTAAATAAGGATTAAAAGTTTTATAGTTTTTCTTTAACTTTTCTTGCAGCTTTACCAATATTATCTCTCATATAGTAAAGTTTTGCTCGTCTTACCTTACCGCGAGTTTTTACAGTAATAGACTCAATATTAGGCGAATATAAA
>CAZFZJ010000026.1:7610-10156 GCA_964523665.1 uncultured Candidatus Saccharibacteria bacterium | reverse complement strand
CTTTTGTTGGGGTGCGAACTGGGACTTTGAGTGGTTCGCTGGGTCCTGACGGACCTTTTTTTAGGTTTTTCATCCCGGGGCGCCCATTTTTTGCGTATAAAAGCTTGTTTTTACGGTAAGTGGATAAAGTATTGATGTGGGGATCCGCTTCAAATATTAGATCGCCTCCATCACCGCCATCTCCGCCCCATGGGCCTCCTCGAGGTATGTATTTTTCGCGTCTGAAGGAGACAAGACCATCTCCACCGTCTCCTGCTTTTACTTTGATCGTCGCCGTATCTACCATCGGGTCTACCCTTTTTTAATAAATATTTAACTTTGACTTTTTTACAATTACTAATATTATATCAGCGCCGATACGATAAAAACAGTTGTCGTATGATTTTATGTGGTGATATCAAGTAATTTGCCAAAGCCGAATAGTTGTTAAATAGTAGTAAAATATACCTAATATTAGGATTAATTTGGCTGTAAAATATTACTATTTGGTCAAAGTTAATGAAAGGTTAAAAAAAGGTAGGCCACTTCCTTGATGTGATACAATTTCCTCATGACTACGCAATATAACCACTTAACCACGGAGACAAAATGGCGTGAGATATGGGAAAATCTTGGACTTTTTCAGAACACTTATTTCTCGGATGAAGAAAAATCCAAAGTAACACCTGAGAATAAAATGTATATTCTTCCTCAGTTGCCATATCCTTCGGGAAGCGGCTTGCATGTAGGGCATGCAGAAGTCTATACTGCGTGTGATATCTACTCCCGTTATAACAGAATGAAGGGCAAACAAGTGTTGCAGGTTATTGGTTGGGATGCATTTGGCTTGCCTGCAGAAAACTATGCGATCAAAACGAATATCCATCCAAGAATTAACACCGACAAAGCAATCGAGACTTTTATTGAACAGATCAAACGGCTAGGTATTTCTGTGGATTGGTCGCGTACTATTGGAAGTCATAATCCCGACTATTATAAATTTACTCAATGGTTTTTCCTCTTAATGTACGAACGAGGGCTCGCTTACAGAAGAAAACAGCAAGTGAATTGGTGTGATGGATGTATGACCGTATTGGCAAATGAACAAGTTATTAATGGAAAGTGTGAAAGATGTGGAACAGAGGTAATTCAGAAAGAAATGGAGCAGTGGTTTTTTAAAATCACTGAATATGCAGATCGATTATATGATGATTTAGACAAGGTGGATTGGCCAGAAGAATCGGTAAAACGTCAGCGGGACTGGATTGGTCGCAAAAAGGGTATTAATATAACTTATCAAATCGAAGGAACTAGCGAGAATGTAGTTTGTTTTACAACACGTCCAGATACAAACTTTGGCGCAACATTTGTGGTGCTAGCGCCTGAGCATGATTTGGTGAAAAAAATCCTGAACAAAGAAATCATAGAGGATATTTCAACTGAAACCTATAATGCAATAAAAGATTATGTTGAGAAGACATCGAAGAAAACCGAGTTAGAAAGAATTTCTGAAGGTAGAGTCAAAACAGGTGTTAACACGGGATTGTTTGCCGTAAATAATCTAAATAATATGAAAATGCCTCTTTGGATTTCAGATTTTGTACTATCGAATTTTGGTACAGGTGCTGTTGTTGGCGTTCCAGCTCACGATAGAAGAGATTTTGAATTTGCAAAAACCTTTGATATCAATGTAGTTCCAGTAGTGAAATCTCAAGGACTTTCTAAATGTAGAAGCTATTTAATGGGCGCAAAAAACATCACCGAAGAAGATCTCTCTAACATTGGTGCAAGTTTTATTAAAGAAAAAGAAGGCTCCTACAAAGTCGAAATATTAAGAGATAGATTGCCCGCATATCAAAAACTAGTCAAAGATAAAATGGAGAATGGTTATTGGAACGAAGTTGTTGGAGATGAAATCACGTTTATATTTAAATCAAAAGCAGGGGAAACCGAAGAACTCATTTTAGACTGGGAGAAAAACAAAGATTACATTGCCACAAAATGTTCGGAATATTCGGGCGATTCAATAGAAAAAACATCGAATTTATGGAGCTATTTAGCCTCAAATGATTGGTATACCGATCTGATGATTTGGGAGGGGGATGGATCCATGATTAACTCTGACTTTATAAATGGAATGAATATTCAAGATGCAACAATAAAGATTATGGATTATATAGAAGAGAAGGGTTGGGGTAAAAAAGTTACCACGTTTAAATTAAGAGATTGGTCAATTTCTAGGCAAAGATTTTGGGGAGCGCCTATTCCTATGGTTTATGATCCTGAAGGTAATCTACATCCTGTAGATTTTAAAGACCTTCCAGTTATATTGCCGGATGATGTGGATTTTAAGCCAACAGGACAATCTCCGTTAACATATTCAGAAGCCTTCCAAAAAGGTGTAGAGGAAAAGTATGGGAAAGGATGGAAGCGAGAAGTTGATACTCTTGATACTTTCATGTGTTCGAGTTGGTATTACTACAGATATTTAGATCCCAAAAATGAAGAAGAGTTTGCTTCTAAGGATAATTTAAAGAGATGGATGCCAGTAGACTTCTATTTAGGAG
>CAZFZJ010000026.1:0-7598 GCA_964523665.1 uncultured Candidatus Saccharibacteria bacterium | reverse complement strand
CAGAGCATGTCAATGGACATTTGTTGTATGCAAGGTTTTTTACAAAAGTCCTATTTGATGCTGGTTATTTTGATTTTGATGAACCATTTGTCAAAAACAGGCATCAGGGGCTAATTCTGGGAGAAGATGGCCGAAAAATGAGTAAAAGATGGGGAAATGTAATCAACCCGACTGATGTTGTCGAGAGTTTTGGTGCAGATACATGCAGAACTTATGAAATGTTTATGGGGCCCTTAGAAGATGATAAACCTTGGAGTACAAATGGAGTAAAAGGAGTTAGGCGTTTTTACACAAGAATTTGGAATTTAGTTCATGATGAGAACAAGTCGGCAGCTGCATCTACAAGTGGAGAGGTTTTGCGTGAATTGAACAAAACGATTAAAAAAGTTGGGGAAGATATCGAATTACTAAAATTTAATACGGCAATCGCAAAATTAATGGAATTTGTAAATGTATGGGATAAGTCAGGAATGCAAATGAATAAGAGTGATACTATGAAATTTGTAAAAATGATAGCGCCGTTTGGTCCCTATATCTCGGAGGAACTTTATCAATTTTTAAGCGGAAATTTAGAAGGAATTAAGGAAAAGGATCAGAGCGTCCATGTACAATCTTGGCCAGAGTATGATGAAAGCCAAATACAAGATGATGATGTTAGTGTAGCAGTGCAAGTTAATGGAAAATTTAAGACTGCACTAAATGGAGTTAGAGTTGGGGCTACTCAAGAAGAAGTTATTCAGCTTGCTACCGACTCATTAAAAGGTAGGGTAGAGTTAGGTAATGCGAAGAAAGTCATTTTTGTTCCTGATAAGATCATTAACTTCATCTTGTAAATCAGATTATTAAACATTTGTCTTGGCTGGCATCATAAATTTTTATGATGCCAGCCAAGAATACCTTCCGATATAAAAGTCTTAAAAACTATCGCAAAAAGAATCATACACTAAAACTATTCGCTTTAGTGGTTGCTTCATATTATCCGGTATATTTCACTATAGCTTTATTGGTTATGGTGGTTTTGGCTAGATACGCCTACCAGAAGGTTATTGATATTAAGCCTTCAAGGCTATATGAACCTTTTGTCATATATTCGCATCCATATATTCTAGACTTTAATCAATACGTTGAAGCACCATATGATTATAGACTCGTAATACCTTTGGATCATAATAAAGAACCATTGATTGCAGGAAATTGTATTAAGCTCACAAAGTTTAATCTTGAGCCAGATTCAATCTTTATTAATCGCCCTGGATATGAAATAGTTGAAAGTTGCAGTGTTCCTATTCTAGAACGAATATCGCAAATGCGTCTGTCTCTGATTCAAAATTATCAAGAATACATGAAATATCCTTACTCAGGGATTATATTAGGTGTGACCTTTGGTTATAAGGAGGAATTTACAGAAGAGTTTAGGCGAGGGATTCGAACCTCGGGCTTGTCACATATTTTTGTGGTATCGGGGTATAATTTTTCGCTTTTAAGCCTAATTCTTCGTAAATTGTTATCAATTACGGGAAGGTATGTTTACATACTGTGTCTACTTATTATTTTTCTATTATATCTAGCGATTACAGGTCTAAATCCACCTGCAGTTCGGGCAATTATTATGTCATTGATGATAGCGATTGCGTCGATTAGTGGTAGGGTATATAGCTCGCTTCTTATTTTAATTTATTCGGGATTGGTTATGCTTATATTCAATCCAAATTACCTTTTTGATCTTTCCTTTTTATTAAGTTTTATGTCAACTCTGGGATTAATTGCTTCGGGGTATATTACGACATCTCGCATACTTTCTGGCATTAAGGAAATTTTATTCGTAAATTTATTTATTCTTCCAATTGTTATGCATTATTTCGAGGAATATTCATTGATAGGGATAATAAATAATCTTATCGTTTTAGATTTGGTTCCATTCTTAACTGCTCTTGGATTTTTGAATTTGTTTTTACAAGATCCATTGACAGCTCTTTTTGCGGTTTCAATTGCCAAAGGTATATATGACATAGTTAATGTGTCGACAATGATCTTGGAGAGGTTTCCATCACTAATCTTAAATCTAAGTAACAATCTTGTCGATACGACTATTTTTACTTTATTGATTATAATCTCATTTATATTGTTATTTGTAATAAAATGGAAATATCGAGTACACTCGTAAAGCTTTCTGCTGTAGTTGTCATATTTCTTTCGTCGGAGACAATTCGGTATGTCAGGTTGTATGATACTAATCCTTATATTAGATTTAATAATACTGGCATGGGGGATTCGATAGTGATTAAACCTCGAAAAGATCTGTTAGTATTGGTTGATGGAGGACCTGATAAATCTATATTGAACAAGCTTACAGATCTTACGCCTTTTTTATATAAGAGTATCAACTATGTCATTGTATCGCACCCTCATGCTGATCATATATCGGGGATTATACATATCATGAATGAGTACAACGTAGGCTGTATTATTTATAATTATAAAGTAAATCCAGCGTCTAATAGAGATAATTATTTAAAGCAACTGATTCGGATAAAAAATATCCCTTATTCATATGTAGGAAGAGGCTATGACAATCTGCCTGATTGTAATATTGATGAGTTGGATGAGCTTGAGATTTTCTATCCTCCAATTATTAAAAGACTTCCACAAAATGTAAATGATTTAAGTTTGCTAGTTTTCTATAAGCAGAAAAACCATTTGTTTGTTTTGACTGGAGATGCGGAGTTTGCTTTGCAAAATTATTATTTAAATATAATAAAAGGAAACGAGGATTGGAATCCGAATCTATTTAGCAAAGTAATATTAAAGATTCCACACCAAGGCAGTAGCGATGCGCTAAATCTAGATTTTTCAGAATATTTAAATCCTGATACTGGTATAATACTTGTTGGAAGGAATAGCTATGGACATCCTCACAGAGAAGTGGTTGATTATTATCTGAACCGAAATACACAGCTATTCCGATCAGATTTTGATGGGGATCTTACTTTTAATTAGGATTACATTGATTGCCGCGTAAATATAGTCATTACGCATAACCTATCAAATACCGGCTGCAACTGATAGGTACGTGCGAATCCGCTATCTAGTATGAAAGCCTTATATAGCTGTCTATTACTGTTATTTGTATTGCTTCTTTTACTCAGAACGCTGGTTTATTCTTCTAAACCCGCAAAATATTTAGATTTGGTTCTTGGGGAACACTCCAATGACATAGTTTTGAAGGGGAATAGAAAAGTAGTTGCAACTTTTATATTTGCATCTGATATTGAAGGTGATTATGTTTCAACTGAATCATTGTTGATCTTTGACGAAGTAAAAAATAGTGACGCAATTTTTATAACAGGCGACATTACTCGCCTTGGCACAGAGGAAGATATGCAAAAAATTTATAACACACTCTCAAAGTATGATAAAAATATATATCTGGTTCCTGGTGATCGTGATCTATGGAAATCCGGTATTACTAATTTCAATAAAGTATTTGGCGAATCGTATAAAATTGTTGAGGTTAGAGGTTCAACTTTTCTACTTATAGATAATTCAGATGAGTATGCTGGAATATCAGATGATCAATGGAAGTTTATTGAAGATAATATCTCGAATGCAGATTTTATAGTTTTGCATAATCCTATATATTTTGATGGTTCTCCGCTTTCTACATTATTTCATAAGGGGATGGGGCAGTATTCTGTGGAAGTTGAATCTCAGAGGCTTCGTTTATTAGATTTGATTCGGAATTCAGATGTTAATGCCGTATTTGCAGGGGATCAACACATCTTTAGTCGTGAGATAGATAACACCAAGCAAGGGTTAGAGTACTATGTCATTGGTTCATTGAACTTTGAAAGAAGTCTTTCTGGTTCAACTTATGCAATACTGAAAGTCTATGATGATGGTCAGTATTCTGTAGAAAGCCGAAATCTTACTCTGCAGTAGTAAGGATTTTATGAATCTGATTAATCATTATTAGGACTGCAGCTGAAGGCAACAAACTATGACATTCGACCCCGTCGTTGTCTCTGACTACCCAATCTGTTTCACGAACTTCTACCCTATCTTCATTTTCATTATAAGTATACTTAAATTCAGGAGTAATTTCATATTTGTCATATTTTGAAATTTCGTTTACAGGGATATGGTTTCTTACTTTTACGCAAGGGATTCCATGAAGCTTCAGTGCTTGTTCTATTAATTTTTGATCAGTTTCAAGTCTGGATCTTAATGGTTCGATTCCCAGCTCGTCTCCCTCTTTGTTTACGAGTACGGTTTTGCCAAATCCCTCGCATTGTGGGTTATCACAGATCAATTGAAACTCATTTGTTTCTTTGTTGTATTTAATTGTGTCGGTCGGAAGCAATTTATAATTTCTTGGTAAATTACAAAGAGGGCAAATCTTTCTGAATTTAATTCGTTCATCGATGATTGAGTCCGGAACATCTATAACAACGAAGAAGTCAGGATCGGGTCTTAGATTCATGATCTCTCTAAAAAATAGGGAGTAGGTTATTTGATCCCCGGTCCTTGGGAATCCGTCTAATATGAATGATTTATCGGGATTCTTTTCAATTTCTCTCCTTATCAATACAAGGATTAATTCAGTAGGTATATTAATCTTATCTGTAGATCGCTCTATAATCGATTTTAATGCGTCTTCTGATGAGACAAATCCTCTGTAGTGGGTTTTTATATATTGATATAGCTCTTTTAGTTCCTCTGAGTCTCCCTCGATTAGTTCGTGAGTTTTTCTTATAAGATCTCCTACTGAAATTTGGTGGACTTTATTGTTTCCTACCAATTCAATGAAGAGTTTCGAATAAGTGCCTTTGCCCGCGCTTTTTTTAGCTAGCATAAATGCTACGAAAGTGTTGTTGTCTAGATAGCTTTTAATTTCTTCAATCTGTTTACCGGCTTTTGCATGAAAATATTTATGTCTTCCTTCTACTGTGTTTAAGTTGAATGTTTCGTTAACGCCTTCTACTTTGGTTGTGTATATTGGTAATTGCATATTAGTGGATTCTAGGTTAAATAAACTAAATGATCAATAATTTTTGGTGCCCCCGAGAGGACTCGAACCTCTGTCGCAGGTTTAGGAAACCTGTGCTCTATCCAGTTGAGCTACAGGAGCATTAAAATCTACTCAATTATAGTATTAATATAGGTTGACTAGAAGAGGCGGAATTTTTATGTCAAACGCATATCTTGCATCTATAGGATATTTTAACAAAAGAAACGCCTATTCTAGATTATAAGCGGGCTTATTGACTGAGTTTTTAATAGACTAAATTCTTCATAAAATTTCTGTTAGATAGACCGATATCATAAAAAAGACAATGCTCGCGAGTAAAATGCTTGTACAGAAAAAGCTTGCTTTTGTAGCCACGCAACGGAAGCCATCCTCTTCACTATGGTGGCTGTGAGCGTAACTTATATACAGTGGTTTTGGCCGGGATGAGAATTGCTGAGCAAGGCTTGCTAGAGTAACGAATTTGCGCGTCTTTTAAGCATACAATAAAGGCCCCTTTCTTGACACTATATACATATATACAAATGATATATATGTGGATTATTTGTGGCAGTTAGACACTACGCCTGATTGGCCTATCTATCTTCTTCGTACTAAAGGGATATTTCAAAGGGTACTTTGCTGGTATAATTTATAGTATATGAAATGGTCACATGTCTTTAGTATATTGGGTAACCTCCTTATGATTATGGGGATTGGCATATTGGTTTTTACATATATGCCAATTATTTTCACCGATATATCCTACAGGCTAGGTATGTATGACCGAGTACCTGAAGTGTCCATAAATATTGAAGAGATTATTGATAATAAACAGTCTACTGATATCGAAAATATTGTCCCTTACGATCCCGTTAATAAAGATTTTGCTATTCTGATTCCTAAGATAGATGTCAATGCTCCTGTCGTGAAAAATGTTTCAACAGTAAAAGAGAAGGAATATATGGATGCTTTATCAAAGGGAGTTGCACATGCAGTTGGTACCTCGTTACCAGGACAGTCTGGGAATATTTTTATGTTTGCTCATTCGTCATTGAATTTTTGGCAATTAGGTCCATACGCAACTGTATTTAATCTTTTAAACAAATTAGAGAAAAACGACATTATAGTTCTCTATTATGAAGGGAATGTTTATGAGTACGCTGTGATGGATAATTACATAGTTTCTGGATGGAATACTGAACCATTCGAAGCTGAATATGATTATTCTGTTTTAACTTTAATAACTTGCGATCCTCCGGGAACCACAATTAACAGGCGGGTGGTTCGTGCAAAACTATTGAATACAGTAATAGAATCTAACTCTGAAGAATCCCAGTAAGTAGTCTAAAAACTTATCTTATTGCAATACCATACAAATTTGGTGCGGAGCCTTCTTTGAGACTTGTCAAAACAATTATTTTATCTCCATAGGGTGAGGTATATGCTTGGTCACTTGCTAAATATCCCGTATAGATAGGTGTTTGATTAGAACCATCAATTCGAATCAAACTAATAGTGTAATCGTTTTCTCTGCCTTCTAGGCCTCTGACTAGTATTAAGTGATATGAATCCGAGTACCAGGAGTATTTAACTCCTTCAGAGCTAATTCCTTTTAATGTGAAATTTAATCTTTTTTCATCGGCAGGAAGCGTTTCGTCTGAGTTAAAAACAACCAAATCCATTAATCCAGGGTCTTCGGAGTTTGGAACCTCTAATATGAATTTACTTTCATCTGGTGACCACGTGATTTTACCTTTCTCGATATTATTTTTTATTATTTCTGGCATTTCTAGATCGGTAAAAATACTTTCAAGCTTAGGTGACTGAAAATTTGTTATAAAATCTTCGTTCCATCTTTCTAGTGTTGATCCTTTTTCTGTGAGTTGAGTTGGGATTATTGTTGATCCGTTTAGGTTGGGATTAAAAAAAGTAT
This sequence comes from uncultured Candidatus Saccharibacteria bacterium, assembly GCA_964523665.1. GTDB lineage: Bacteria > Patescibacteriota > WWE3 > 2-01-FULL-39-13 > 2-01-FULL-39-13 > CAZFZJ01. The sequence continues at coordinate 657 of CAZFZJ010000026.1, read as the reverse complement.
TATCGAGTTTATATAAAAGGTATCCTTTAGGATTTAATTCTACTAGTATTTCCTTTCTATCAGGTGACCAAAACAGATTTGAACCAGAGGATGGCGCGTAAGCTGCTGTGTTTTTAACTAGTGGGCGACTACTATTTCTAAGGATGCTTAATGGTCCACCTGTTAGTGGTAAGTTCCAAATACCTGGATCCTTTATAGCAGGTGACAAATAAACAATATCGTTATAGTCTGAGGCAAGAGCGAATGCCTTTACTTCGTTGTTTGTTAAAGGCTCAAGTTTTGGGGTTTGTGAAACTAAGACAGCAGTAATATCGGTTACTAATTCGGGGTATACATTAATTTCTTTCTCCCAAGTTTCGAATCCATCTTTTTGGACTCTCAATTTATATGATTTTGGATTTAGAGAAGAGATAGTGTCGTTTGTAGCAGTTATTAATTTATCATCAACATATACTTTTGCTCCATCTGGTATAGAACGTACCGCTAACATTCCTGTTTTGATGATTATTGAAGAATCTTTATTATTAGAAGTTGTATCATCTTTATTCGCATTGGGGATTTGAATTCTCCATCCCTCACTATATAGAACGGATAGAGAGGTTATTATCAGTAACAATGTTAGTGTTGCCGCAAGTGATAATATATTTTTCATTAGTT
>CAZFZJ010000025.1:0-10178 GCA_964523665.1 uncultured Candidatus Saccharibacteria bacterium | reverse complement strand
CAGAGGGCAGATTATTCATCATAACAGAAAGCTCATTACCTGCCTGTGCATAACGATACATATTATCTATAAAGAATAATATATCCTTTTTTTGCTGATCTCTAAATGAGGCTGCAAGAGCTGCTCCGGCTAATGCAGTTCTAAATCTTATGGCAGGATTTTCCCCCATTTGACCTAAGACCAAAGCAACTCTTTCCATAACTTTTGCATCCTTTAAATTCTCGATTAGCTCCTGCGCCTCTCTAGAACGCTCACCAACAGCCGAAAACACCGACAAGTAATTATTTTCCTTGTTTGCAATAACAATATTGTTAATCAACTCCGTTAATAAAACCGTTTTACCTACCCCTGCTCCTCCAAATAGCCCTACCCTCCCTCCTTTTAATATTGGCGTAAAAAAATCGATTGCTTTAATCCCTGTTTTTAAAATCTCTTCGTAAGTTACAAGTTCGTCATAGGCAGAATTACCCTCTTCAAAAATAGAAACATAACCAGATTCATCATTTATAATCTGCCCCTCAAATACCATTCCCAAAATATCAAAGACACGTCCAAGTGAAGATTTATCTGCTGGAATAGATAAAGACCTCCCTGTGTCATATACTTCCACTCCACGTGACAAATCTTTTGTCTGAGTAAAACATATACACGAAAAAGTGTCCTCAGATGTCTGTGCAAAAACTTCCATTATGAATTTGCCGTCCATATCCTTTAGAACATTGCGCACTGCAGGTTTATGGCCAATGGACTTTACTGTTATAACCTGACCTATTATATTTTGTATCTTTCCAACATATTTCATTGCATAATATTAAACAAAGATAAACCTGCGATCTGTTCTAGCTGTCTTTTGTTAGTTTCAACCTTATCCAAAATTATTCTTCTTTGCTCCAATTTCTTTAAAGTGTCTTTAGCGTTCTGGTTTGCGATTTCCATCGCAGACATTCTTGAACCAAGTCTTGCAAGCTCAGATTCATACAAATATTGTTTAAAAAATGCCTTGATCATCTGTGCTTCAAAAAAATGCATCACGCCTTCAATAGAGGGTTCGAATAAATAATCAACCGTTGGCACTTTAACAACCTTTTTCCCCGCATTATCAGATCGATCTACCTGAGTTCCCTCCATTAAATCTATAGTATCAGGAACTTGCTTCAATAAGTTTACGAATCTCCCGAAATAAACATCTATGGTTTCATATTCAGTTACATCGGCAATGAAATTATCAAAAGGGTCACCCTTTAATGTCTTTATATCCAAATACTTATATTTGAGATCCTTATTCCTTGTCGATAACATCTGCTTACCTAGAAAACCAATTATCGCAACATCATCCATAAAATTTCTAGCTTTCAAATCTTCATAAAAACGCTCAAAAACCTCGAAACCAATATTCCCTGAAAATCTTTCGCTTGGAGATATAAAGATTTTTAGCCGTTTCCCATTTTTCTTAATTGTCGAAAAACTTAGATTTGTAACTTTTTGACCGTTCTTCATTAATTTTTTGATAAGTCGATAAGAATAAATATCTTTGGTCTGGGAATAAACTTCATGCACATCATCAACAAATGACCTTGCGTTAATTACACGATCTCGAATTCGCTTCATTTGCATAACAGAAACCTCTTCATAAGCCTCAAAAAGGCTTTGTAATATGTTTGTGATATTAATTTCTTCCTTTAATCCTGTATCCGTGTACATAATCCTGTAATTTTAAACTTTTCCTTAACGATTCGATCCAAAAAAGCCTTTAAATCCTCTGTATTTGCAATTTCGTCAATATATTCACGAACTTCCTTCGTTTTATATTCTTGATACAAATTCTTTTTATATTGTTTGATGTCATCGGGTGTATTTGAACTAAAACCATCTTGGAAGAACATCCCAAGCATAATTTTTTGAATTGATAATGGGATAGAACGCTGGTACGATTGCTCTAAAAATGCGTAAATTTGCTCGCCTTTGAGTAATAATGCTTTGATTTCATCAGTCAACTCAGCTCCAAAGTGTTTAAAATTCGAGGATTTTTCATACCTAGACATTAACTGCATAATTTCACGGTTAAAATACCTTGTAATTGGATCTTGTGTCTGCTTCCCAACCCTAGTAACTGATAAAAAGATGTCAACTGCAGGTCTAATACCCTTATTGAACAGACGTTCATCAAAGTAAATGTGTCCATCAGTTATACTAATCAAATTTGAAACAATATAATCGGTTAAAGATGTATTTATCGTTTCTCCTAATGCCAAAGCAGTAATGGCTGACTCTTTCAAGTCAGATTTTTCACATTTAAAATTTCCTGCCCTTTCGAGTAATCTTGCATGCTTATAAAAAATATCGCCAGGATATGAATCTCTACCAGGGAATCTACGTGATAAAAGAGTCATTTCTCTATAATACTTGGCATGTGTTGTTAAATCATCAAAAATAACCAACACATCTTTGCCACGCTTTCTAAAGTATTCGGCAATTGTCATTGCAGAATAAGGTGTCAAATCAATAAGACTGGGCGAATCGTCAGAAGCGGTTGACACAATAACAATATTTTTCATTAAGTCATTTTTAGTAAAAAAGTCCGATAGTTTTTTAGTGGATGTTTTTTCTTTGCCAATTGAAGCGTAAACCACGATCCCTCCCTCTTGCACTTGCGTTTTGATTATAGTCAAAATAACAGATGTTTTACCTGTTTTTCTATCGCCTACAACTAACTCCCTTTGTCCTTTACCTAATGGGATAAGAGTATCAATTACCGTAACTCCAGTTAATAACTGCCTTGTAACACGAACGCGTTCGTTCAATGAAAGCGGCTGACTATCTATCTCCATGACTTCAGGGTCCGTTCTATACTCAATATTCTGGTCTGATTCAAAAAGAGGAATGCAAAAAGGGTCTACAACTTTGCCTAGAATCTCTTCGGCGATTTCAATTGATAATAACTGATCAGTTCGTGTTAGCCTTGTGCCTGGATAAATTGGCATTTGTGAATACGCAACAATCTCGACATATTTTTCTTTTAATGCAGAAATATGCCCAATCTCATTATTTTCAAATACGACAATTTCATTCATCTTGGCACTCGGCAATCCTTGCACTTTTACAATTGGATGGTCAACCGAAACAACAATTCCGTATTCTCTGCTCTTTTGTAACGCAGATTTAAATTCTGTCATATCGATATCTCCTTAAAAGTATCAGACAGAGAATAATCATATCGATGGCCGTTAAAATCGATAATCGCCCCAGCAACAATTGACTCATCTACTATGATTTTGTATATAAAAGAGATATTTAACTTCTCAGAAATTTCATCAATTATGCTTTCTTCAAATCCAATTGTTGGCTCAAACGACAAAAACAGCTCTAATAAGCCTAACTCATGTAGAGAAGACTGGATCTCGTCATGTCGATTCCCGATTTCTGACTCTAAATCATACCCAGGTTTTAAATCTTTCATATTGTCTAATATCTTTTTGATTATTTTAATCTCAGAGGCTGTAAACATCTTAGCCACTAAACTTTTTAGATCTTGATCCGATTTGAATGTCTCATTTTTAAAGCTCTGAAGCTTATCGACTAAGACTGCTTTAATTTTTTCCTGAATTGTAAAATTATCCATTCTTTTTTATCTCCGCTAACGCCTTTGCAACTGATTCTTTCGCGATTTTTTCGTGGATTTCTTCTGGGATATTAGTTTTGACAATATCTTTAAGATTCTGTTTTATAATCGCCCTTATCTGTGATTCAAACGCTTCAAGTTTGACCTTTTTTTCATACTCAAGTTCCACTTCAACCTCTCTTGTCTCTTCTTCAAGTTTATTTTGTATTGCTCGCTGTGTTTGTTTAGATTTTTGTGAAATCTTTTCAATTTCCGCCGTGGTCTCTTTTTCTAATCTCTCCATAATTTCAGTGGAATTCTTTTCATAATGAGTCTTGAGTTCTGCATAAAAACTCATATTTTGATCTTTAATTTGCTGTAAGATCCCTTCAAAATTCTTATCAATCTCACCTTTTAAATCATCACTTATAAATTCAGATTTCTTTAAAATTTCAATTGCTTTTCGATTAGCTTCTTCAATGATTTCAGTTGTCTTTGTGGTGAGTTCTCTATATTTGCTCTTAACTCTTTTTTCAAGCGCAAATAGGTAAATTGAATAAAAAAACAAGAACGCTAAAAGGATAAAGTTAAGAAATATTAAAATGAATTGGATATCGTAATAAACCATGGCAGATATTTAAATTATACACACTAAATAACAAGCAAAAAATAAGAGAGCGCAATTCCGCCTACAGTAATACATATCGTGATCAATAAGTTTAAGAATACGTTAAATACAATTACTTTGCTTGCCAGCGGATTTCGCCCAAGTGCCTTTATGCCCTCCTGCGAAATCCGCTTAAGATTAACAACCAAAAAAACCAATGTAACAAGCAATATTGACCCCGAAACAAAATATTTCACAATTTTAAACGTACCTTGAGCTTCACTAACTCTAGAATACATCGGTTTTAAAAGCATCATTGCACTACTTATATCTTTCTTCGGCTCAATCTTTTTTGTATCTATTTGTACAATAATTTTTGACTTTCCATTCTCATCAAATTCCCTTACGGTCTGTCTTGCAATCCCGAGTTTAAAGCCCGAATCAGACATTTTCATCCCCTCTCCTTCAATCGCCGATGTTGTAACATAATCACCAGCATTAATTTCACCATTCGAATTATTTACATTAACCAATACTTCTCCTGATGTTAAAACAGGGTAAGTTCCATCAATTTGTGGATCAATCGCCAAAGCCGGATCTTTGACGACAACACCTACAACGCCCTCCTGATATTCTTGAAATGATCGCTTATAGTGATTCCCTACCTGAATAATGATATCCCCAACATTCACTTCGCCTGGAATCTCATAATATGAAGACATTCCGATTCCAAGTTGATTCACAACTTCAGACTGAGCGAAAGAGTCCTCTCTTGGGATCAAAACTAAAAATGTGATTATGAAAAGAAGTAAAAACTTAGCCGGCATTAGTAATAATATACAGTTTTTTATACCAAAGAGCCACGAGAGCATAAACAATAATAGTGGTTTTTTATTTTTTCTCAATGTAAAATGACCTCATGAAAGTATTAATCGCTGCCTCAGAATGCTCACCTCTCGTTAAAGTCGGAGGTATAGCTGATGTAATCGGAAGCATTCCAATAGCCCTCCACCAACATGGAGTCGACGTACGCGTTGCCATACCTCTTTACAAAAATTTAATCGATAAAATCAATGCTACCGATAATTCAATTGTTATCCTTCGTAAAAAAGATGAAATCCAGGTTAAATATGGGACTAAAGAGCGCAAGGTAGACCTTTTCGAAACATATCTCCCAGGGACTGCAATACCGGTTTATTTGATATACAATGAGGATTTAATTTCGAATGGGGGAATCTATTTTACCCCAAAAACAATGCCAAGCCCCGAAATGGAGCTTGATCGATTCGCTCTATTTAGCAAAATAGTCGCACAGTACTTTACATATCCAAATAATGTTTTTAACCCTGATGTCATTCATTGTAATGATTGGCATACCGGAATGGTTCCGCAAATTATCCAAAATATATCCGGATATACTAAATTACAAAAAAAACCACGAACAATATTTACAATTCATAATCTTGCATATCAAGGTTTTAGCAAACTAGATGTAGCAGAAAAACTCGGACTCGATATATCTAGAGATCAAACACTTCGATGGGATGCACAAGATAATAATCTTGATTTCATACTACAAGGGATCGTTGGAGCAGATTATATTACAGTTGTATCTCCAAAATACGCCGAAGAAGTTCAAACACCTGAATTTGGCGAAGGATTAGACGAAATTCTCAAAGCACGCAAAGATAGGCTCCAAGGGATTTTAAACGGAATCAGTTATGAAGTCTTTAACCCTCTCGATGATAATAAACTTTTCATGAACTATACAACCGCAAATTATAAAGATGGCAAAGCTACAAATAAACGAGAACTACAAAAACTATCAGGGCTTGAAATTAAGCCAAATAAACCATTAATTGGAATTATTAGCAGACTTGCACATCAAAAAGGGCTAGATTTAGTCGCAGAAAGCATAGAAGAAATTGTTAATATGGGATTTCAAGTCATAATTCTAGGAACTGGAGACCCACAACTCGAAATGGCCTTTGCAGAAAAGAGCATGAAATCTGAGCTGAAACCATCCTTTAAAGCATTTATCACCTTTTCAGAAGACATTGCACGAAAAATTTATGCAGGGTCAGATATGTTCTTAATTCCATCAAGATACGAACCTTGCGGATTAACGCAGCTGATTGCGATGAAATATGGATCAGTTCCAGTTGTCAGGGGAGTTGGGGGCCTTTACGATACAGTACACGAAGGTTCAACCGGATTCGTTTTTCAAGAATTTAAAATACAAAAGATGATCGAAGCCCTCGGCAGAGCCTTAATTACATACAGTAATCATCCTGAAGAATGGGATAAGATTGTTAGAAATGGAATGCAAGCAGACTTTAGCTGGAACGAAAGTGCAAAGCAATATATTACTTTATATCACCGCTTAATAAATCTGTAATTACATTAACAGCGCTATCAAATCTAGCACCGCTATGTTTATTGGATTGAATATCAATTGTGGTTAAAAATATATTCCGTTCTATTTCAATTTTTTCGATAGTAAGTCGCAAGATCTTCTTATAAACATCCTTTGAAGGGGTCCCTGCATAGTATCCCTCAATAAATGCATTTACAAATTTATCATCAGGTAACAGCTTACTACGTGTATCAATTAGCCATAAAGCAATTGCTTTAGCGAGATCATTTGCCTTCGCGACTCTTGATTTTGTGTTTCTGCCCCACTCTAAATCTATGACCCCTGATATAGTGCTTTTTTGAAACAATACATTTTCTTTACTGTAATCGCCATGAATAATATTTTGATTGTGAATACTTCGAAGCATTGCGCCTGCCGATTTAATGGCCTTTTCGTTAGCCCATCTTTTTTGGATCTTTTTACCTTTCACAAAGCTTAATACCGCGATCTTGCGTTTTTTGCCATAGATTTCTTTTTCTATATAGAGCGAACCTTCAGGGGATTTAGTAATATCATATGTTTCAATCCCACTCTTTTTTAATTTATCGAAGATTTTGAGTTCTCTCTCTATCAGCGCTTTTGAACGCGACAAGGAATAAAATCTAAAAATTAAAACTCTCCCATCTTTTAGATCGACTTTTGCAACCGTATTCCCTTTACTTGCATAGAATATTTCAAAATCAATAACTTCTCCTAAACCGTATTCTGTCGCAACTTTTTGGATATCATGTTTATTTAGTAGAAATTTTATATTACGAGGTTTAACAATTTCACCTGATAATGCCAAATTCAAATCATACAAGAAAGATAACCTGGCATTTTGATCAACCGTTGCATTTGCCTTACCATAAGTCTCTATCTGATAAATAAAGCGGATTGCCAGAATCATTAAACAAAATCTAAACGTAATAAGATATAGTCTTATCATCTTAGGATCATTCTCGTACTTGTTATAAAAATACGAAAAAACTTTTGCCTTCCAATATTCTTCACGCCAAAAATTTAAGTATAAAAATGCTGCATTATATCCGAGTGGTACACGGCTAAAATATTCCCAATCCAAAAACACTAATTTTGAAGATCCAGGAGAATTTATTAGCACATTCTCTGGGTATAAATCACGATGAGAATACACAAGTTCATCAGAAATTACTTTATGATATTTTTCATAAAAAGCATTAACTTTATCGTATAAATCTGATGGCAATAGGCCTTTAACGTTCTCAAAATAATACTGTAGTTCTTTTCTTGCATGCCTAGAACCCCAACTTGTTGTATTTCTATCAATTTTTAAATCCTCAATTTTTTCAATAAATTTAATGAAGCTTTCGAAATTGCGATGTCTAAAATTACCCCATTTAAAACCGTAATCTTCAACAAATCGCCCTAAAGTTTCTCCTTCTATTCGTTCGTATAAGTAATAAGGATTCTCGCTATTTTTAGAATATGCTACTATTTTAGGAAACCATGATTTATATCCATTCGAAAATTTTCCTCGTAAATGTCTGATAGTGTCTATCTCGTAAATAAAGCGCTCCCTTGCGACCTGGTCTTCTGATGAGAATATTTTTAATGTGAGTTTTTTACCGTATGGGCCAGTAACATAGAAAATATAAGATCTTTTGTTGCCACCGTCAGGAATTCTAAGAGTGGATTCCACTTTTAGATCGTGTTTGATTAAGATCTCTTTTATGTATTTTTCCATATTAATTATTTATCGGGCTGGCCTTTAGACAGAAGATTAAATTGCTCTTTATACTCCTTCAAAATTTTTTCAAATTTATCAAAATCCCCTTCTGCTCTGAACATGTCCATTATATGGACTGCGTCATATATATCAAGATCACGTTCTAATTTGTACTGCGCATCTCTCCATTTAATCGCTTGTTCATATTCCCGATTCTTGCATGCTCTTTGCTCCTGAAGCTTCAATGCATCTAACAAAGCCTTATAATATGGTGTCGCCCCGAATCTCTTAGATAATGGTATTCTTCGCTCTGCCGAATCATTTGCAGCCATCTGATCGATTTTCCCTGATCTTTGCCAATCATGAGCAATAAACAGAATCTTCTTATATAGATCCTCTGCTTCATCTTTCGCCTGTTGCGATGCATCTGGAACGTCGCTGATGAGTTTAAATAATGCAAACATCCCTCTCTCTATCATTTCGATACTCCACCATGGCTTGGCGCTCGCCCACCACCATGGATCACTGTTTAAAGATCGATCTAGCATATCCCGACATCTTAACCATTGGCGCTTTTTCTCTTCATCAGATCTTTCTTGATCTGTCATCTCTTCCCAACTTTTCGTTTCTTCAAGTAATCTTGGGAAGTTTTTGTCAGAAAACCTTGAATCATTGACCGTTCGTATAGCTAAATCTGCTAACTTCCATTCATGCCTGTGAATTGGATTTGAATTTTCACACCACAGATCAAATGGATTACCATTGCGAACATCTTTCATACTAGAAGCCCAAGTAGAATCTTGCGGAATAATTTCTGCCGTTTTTTTATAAAGTTTTGGCAAATCAGAAATAAAGACAGAAGGATAATTCTTGTTCTTCAGTATATCCATCAAAGCTAAATCTAGACCTGGTCTATGATGTCCGAAAGTTTCACCATCCATTGCTGTGATTACATATTCATCAGAATCTTTTCTGTCTCCCATTGCTTTTTCGAGAGATTCATTCGTCCTGACCATTGCGGCCATTATAATATTGCTCGCCCGTTTCTCTCTAAAAAATACATCCAAACCTAAATCTTTAATCTCAAAAATCCGATCACGTTTTTGAGCCGCTGGCATATCACAGACCGAAACTTCATCAATAATGATCCATTCATATCCCAGCGACTTAACGACTGATGCAATTTTGGGAGAATAAGCCATTTCAGGAGGAAAAAATCCCTTTGGATTAAATGCTTTACCAAAATATCTCTTATTCGTTTCGTGATTTAGCATTATTTGCCTCTCAACTTCACTTTCAGGTAAAAGTGGCATAAATGCATGAAACTTTGCAGATCCTGTAAGCTCAACTCTTCCCATATCAACAAGCTCTTTTAAGTTATCAATAACATCTCTAAAACCATGCTTAAACAGTAATTCAGATAGTACTGCATTAACATTTAGAGTAACTTTTGCTTCTGGTGTTTTAAATAAACCGCGAATTAGCGGACGATAAGATTCATTAACGATCTTATCGAGAATCCCTGGGTGTTGATCGTAGGGTTGATATATGTGTAGAAAATGGGCCCATTTCATTTTTTAATCCAGACCTTTTATAAAATAACCTTCCTTTTTAAAATGTATGGCTTTATTATACAGAGCCAGGTATTTATCGGCTATCCCCTCCCAAGAAAAGTCTGTGGACATGGCATTAATCTGGATTTGTTTCCAAGTAACTCTGTTACGATATGTTTCAAGTGCTCGAACCATCTGACCATAGAGTGACCACCCATCAAAGTCTCTAAATTTAAAACCGTTACCTGTTTCAGTTGCTGGGTCAAAATCTTCAACCGTATCATCTAAACCGCCTGTGGCTCTAACAATAGGAATCG
>CAZFZJ010000024.1:0-12123 GCA_964523665.1 uncultured Candidatus Saccharibacteria bacterium | reverse complement strand
CGAAGCTGTGCCCAAGATTAGCCACTGTTCTCCTGGGAGACTACCAGGTTGATAGGCGGCAGGTGTAAGTACAGTAATGTATTCAGCCGAGCCGTACTAATGAACATTAAACTTTTTTTATACGATCTTTAGGTTTATCCTGATGCTTACATTAGGTTAGATCAATCGACTCGGGTTTATATTGATGTGTGAACATTAAGATAAACCTAAGCTAATTGCGATAAGCGAACAATCTATTCAGTTTTAAAAGAGTGATACGATTAGGTGTCTGGTAGGCAGCATGCTGGCGATTTTAGCGGCGTGGAACCACCTCTTCCCATTCCGAACAGAGAAGTTAAACGCGCCAGCGACGAAAATAGTGATCTGGTAACGGATCGTGAAGATAGTTCATCGCCAGCATACTGCTTAACAGTAGGGATCGATTAAGGACGATCCTACCGTAAAGGATTGTCCTTCCTGATCCATTAACCGAAGGTTTATGAAACAGTATATAAAAGAGATAAAAGTAAAGAATTTTGTCCCAGGTGAAATTGTTACTGGGCATGTCGTTTATATCGATAAAAGATTTATCCTCTTAGATGTAGGTTCTAAATCAGAAGGGTTGATCCCTTCTGATGAAGTGAAATTTCTTCCCTCAAAAAATATTGAATTAGGTCAGGAATTATCTGCTATAGTAGTTTATCCCGAAGATGCTAGAGGAAATTTAATTTTATCCCTCAAAAAAGCTAAATCGGCAAGAGGATGGGAAGCACTACAAGATGCCTTTGATGCACAAGAAGTTATTGAGGTTCAAATTATTGACTATTATAAGGGTGGGTTAATCGTTGATGCATATGGTCAAAGAGGCTTTGTTCCCATTAGTCATCTGAGTAGGAGCCATTTTGAACAGTTCAATAATGCAATGGCGGGAGGGCAAACGTCAGAAGAGGCTAAAGCATTGGGAGGATTAAAGAATTCCAACTTACAGGTCAAAATTATCGAGATTGATCCACAAAAGAATAGGCTTGTTTTGTCAGAGAAAGAGGCAGCACCTCAAGAAGAATTATTAAAGAAAGAAGAGAGATTATCAGAGATTCAAATTGGTGACATTATTGAAGCTAAGGTCTCTACGGTATTGCCTTATGGAATATTGGTTGATTTAGGAGGAGTTGATGGTTTAGTCCATATTTCAGAGATTGCATGGGAAAAGGTTGATGCAGCGTCAGATTACTATTCAGTAGGAGATCCTATTAAAGTTAAGGTTATTGGAATTGATGACGATAAGATTGCGTTATCAGTTAAAGAGCTTAAAGATAACCCATGGAATAACGTAGAAGAAAAATATCCATTGGGTAAAGTTATCACTGCGAAAGTTACAAAAGTAGTTCCATTTGGTGCATTTATTGAGCTTGAAAAAGGATTAGACGGCTTAATTCATGTTTCTGAGATGAACGATCCACTCAATGTAGGGGACGAGGTAACGGCGGTTGTTGTAAATACCGACTCAAAGAGCAGAAAGCTTGCCTTGAGTATTCGTCAGATTGAAGATTCCAAGATTTATCGCTAATGAAAGATTTAGAAATATTCGATCTTTTGTCCGATGACAGCCGTGAAGTGCTAAAAATTCTCAACCCTAAAAATAGGAAGATAGCAAAAATGCAGGCCTCGTCAATTAGAAAAGCTCTTGTTAAGGGCGAGGCCGAAATCGAAGAACTATTTACGCAAGTTGGAATTGCAAAAAATATCCGAAAATCCATTCAGATTTCAAATTGGCTTAAGTATGCTTATCATGAAGCTTTTGTTAATTCTGCAGAGAAAGTATCTAAAGGTCATTTGGTATTCGCATTCATTATTTTGTGCGATATAGAAAAGTACTACCAAGCGAAAAAAATCCTATATACGAGAGCCGGGCTAGATGTTGATACATCCGCTCAGTCGTTTGTTCAGGATATTACTGAAGCTGCGAAAAAAATCCAACAACCCTTTATTGGTCGTGAAAAAGAAATGACTCGTTTGATAGTTAATTTATCTGCTCAGAATGAAGATCGTCCGACTTTATTGCTAGGTGAAAGTGGAACAGGCAAAACTAGTATGGTGATTGAATTGGCAAGAAGAATTAATGCAGGGTTGGTACCAGTTAATCTTTTAGGGGCTAGGGTGTTAAGAATCAAATTTGGAATGTTGTTAAGTTTGATTTCGATGGAAAAACCCGGTGTGCAAAGCGATATCTTTTCAAAGATAATGAATGATATTCTTTCAACCTCAAAATACAAAGGGAAGGTGATTCTTTTTATGGATGATCTAAGGCTGGGAAGTAATTTTATGATTTCGTTTAGTTCAGTAAACAAAAAGGCAGGAATCTCAATAGTAGGTGCTGCGCAGCCCGATATTATGGATAAATTTTGGGAGAATCCGGCTTCAAAAGCATGGAATATAATTTCGCTTGAAGATCACAAAGATAAAGAAATTATAGATATATTAGAAAAGTATGCTGAGCTGATGCAGTCAAAAGGTAGTATTTCTTATAACAAAGAAGCCATCGCAAAAATACTCGATTTGTATAAGCTTGGTTTTATTGATGAGGGAATGCCAGGTGGGGGAATAAAATTACTTGAACAGCTAGCGATTTATAAAAGGCATCGCGGATATAATTATTCTAATATTTCTGAGCAGATTAAAAACATTGGGTCTAAACCAGCAACGAAAAAAGATAGTAAAGAGCTTGAAAAGACACTGTTCGAGATGTTGTCTATGCCTGTTGTGATTACCGAAAAAGATGTGGCATCATTTGTTGATTTAGATGAGGGGGATGGACGTCAAAAAGAGATTTTCTTTGATTCGAATAAGTTATTAAATCTTGAGAAAAGTTTGAAATCCGAGATTATTGGTCAGGATGATGCGATCGAGGCTCTTGCTAGAACTCTTCGAATTTCATCACTGAAGTTGACAGGGGATTTTCGGCCGGTCGGAGCTTTTTTATTATTGGGCCCAACGGGAGTAGGTAAAACAGAAACGGCAAAAGCTTTAGCCAGATATATATTTGGTTTTAAAGACAAAAACAAGAGGATCCCGAATAATTTTTATCGAGCAGATTTATCTGAGTTTGGAGAAAAACATACGGTATCTAGATTATTTGGTGCTCCTCCTGGTTATGTAGGTTATGAAGACAGTGCGTCTTTAACGGATTTTGTTGCCGAAAATCCGACATCGATTGTTCTTTTTGATGAGATTGATAAAGCTCACCCTGATGTACTCAATTCTCTATTACATATTATGGACGAAGGTGAAATTCGAAATAACAAGGGAGAGATTGTTTCTTTTGAAAATGTAATTATCCTGATGACTAGTAATCATGGAGCGGAGTTAATCAACAAATCTGAAATAGGTTTTAACCGAGCTTCGAGTGAATGGAGGGAGAATGTTATGGATAATCTGAAAAGTAAGTTAAAACCTGAATTTTTAAATCGGTTTGATGAAATTATTCTTTTTAACAAACTTTCAGATGCTTCGGTTCGCGAAATTACCAGCTTACAATTAGAATCGTTAACCAAAAAATTATCAAATATTAATGTTTCATTTACTTATACGAAATCTACGCTTGATAAGCTTATAAAGGAATCAAATACAGAGGAATATGGTGTCAGGGAGCTAAAGCGAATTATTAAGAAATTTATAATGGATCCTATCTCAAGGAAGCTTTTAGAGGATCCAAAAATTAAGCAAATCAAATTTAGAGGATTGAATATTATACAATCGAATTGAAGTTTAATTAAAATATTATGCCCTCAAAAAATAAATCAGTATATTTTTGCAAAGAATGCGGGAATGAATCTTCTATATGGCAAGGCCAATGTCGAGCTTGTGGCGCATGGAATTCATATGTTGAAGCTCCTTCGAAAAACTATTCAAAGCATACAACGATAAAACCATCTCGTTCAATTACTCCTCAAAAATTAAGTGAAATTAAAATTGATGAGAAAAGTAGAATAAAAACTAATATCTCTGAACTTGATAATGTATTAAATGGGGGAATCGTTCCAGGCCAGGTTATTTTACTTGGAGGTCAACCTGGGATTGGCAAATCCACATTATTATTGCAAATTGCTGATAAGATTGGGCGAAAAGTCTTGTATGTTTCGGGTGAGGAATCTGATTCACAAGTGGCCCTTAGATCTTCTAGATTAAAACTATCCAACAAAGAAATTAGTATTGTATCGACTGCAGATTTAGATGGTGCGTTATCCAATGCAGAGGAATATGATTTTGTCATTATTGACTCTATACAAACAGTTTTTACAGATAAATCAGATGGTTCCGCTGGGACAATAACTCAGATTCGAGAGTGTGCCTTTCAATTGATTGAGTTTGCAAAATCCAATAATGTTCCGGTCGTTATTGTCGGGCATATTACTAAAGAAGGTAATATTGCAGGGCCGAAACTGCTTGAGCATATGGTAGATACTGTTTTATATCTTGAGGGTGACAAGCAGCATATGTTTAGAATTTTACGAGTTAACAAAAATAGATATGGGGATGATTCAGAGGTTGGGATTTTTGAGATGACTGCACTAGGTCTGGTAGAGGTATATGACACATCGAAATTCTTCCTTCAGAATGCAAATCTAGGAGTATCAGGGAATTCAGTAGCAATGATCCTTGAGGGGAATAAGCCGTTGGCAATCGATGTGCAAGCGTTGGTTACTAAAAGCCATTTTGGATATCCGAAGCGTGCAGCCAATGGTTTTAGCATAAATAAATTGACTCTTCTTTGTGCTGTTATTGAAAAGAGGTCGGGGGTAGATATTTCTGAGTATGATGTATATTTGAATGTTGCATCTGGTTTGAATATTAAAGAGCCTGGTGTTGATTTAGCTGTTTGCGTTGCGATAATGTCATCATTTTTTGATGTAGCAATTCCTATTGGAAGTGTATTTATTGGGGAAGTCGGTTTATCTGGAGAAATCAGGAAAGTTTTTTTACAAGAAAAACGCATAAAAGAAGCGAAACGCTTGAAGATCCAAAATATTTATTCATCGGATTCAATCATTAATCTTAGAGATCTTGTTAAGATTTTCAACGTAAATAAAAAGACTTATAAGGAATAACCAGCAATATAAATTCTGTTTTTATTATCATTACGCTGATATAATATTGTGCAGGAATTATCTTTATTATACTTTGGCAAAAAATTTAGGGATTTATCAATTTTTAAAGAAAAACGCTCGGCTTTTCTGGGCGTTCTTATTTGCGGCTTTCAGCCTTATTCTTTCAAGATTCCTATACTTTAGGGATTATCCGTTATTTGAATTTGACTATTTTGGTGAAATTCTTGTTTCTATATCCTTTTTCTTTTTCGCATATTACCTTGGGCGCACAATAGTATTTTCTATCGGGAAATGGTTTGAGAGTGTTATTGTTAATTCAATCCGTAAGGCAGTAAATGAAGTTTGGCTAAGTCAGATGCAGAAAAATAGTGAATCATCCTCCAAGAAGGAGAAGCAAAAGGATGTCGTAGACGCCGAAGATTATATTTGGACTGTAAAGGGAACGGTTCTAGATACTTCTGCAATAATAGATGGAAGAATTTTAGGTATATTAAAAGCAGGTTTTTTGGATGGTGTTTTGATTGTTCCACAGAATGTGATTAATGAGTTGCAATTTATGGCTGATAAAAACGATAAGATTAAAAGAGATAAAGGGCGAAGAGGCTTAGATGTTCTAAAAGAGATTCGAAAAGTTGTTGGTAAAAAACGATTTAAGATTGCTGATGTGACGACTAAGCCTGAAGAGGTCGATCATTCTTTAGTTGAATTTAGCAAAAAGTATGGGACTAGAATCGCTACGGTTGATTTCAATTTAAATAAGGCCGCTCAGGTGGGTGGTGTTGAAGTCCTAAATATTAATAAATTATCGAATGAAATTAAATTAAATGTGATTCCTGGTGAGACATTGTTAGTAAAATTAGTGCAAAATGGTAAGGAAGAGGATCAAGGGGTTGGATACCTTGAAGATGGAACGATGATAGTTGTTCGAAATGGTGCCAAATTTATAGGAGAGCATAAAGAGGTCGCAATCGAAAAAGTTTTGCAAACAGATGCGGGCAGAATGATTTTTGCTGTTTTAAAATAATTCAGTTTTGAAAAGGGTATGCAGTTTTATAGAGTAGCTCTTATGAGAGTTTGATAACTGTTTATCGGGATAGGTGGATTAAATAAAAAAACCGAGCTTGTTAATGCGTATACGCGCATAAACGGGCCCGGTCAGTATAGATAAGATCTACTTCCTAGGACAGGGAAAGGAAGCAAGATTTCTATTTAATATACTTGTATGTTTAACAGAAGAATTTGTCAATGGATATCAAAAAGATGCTGAAACTATGGGGTAAAAGAGTACAAAATTGTCGCGTAAAAAATCACCCAGAAGGTAGAGAGGGTAGCCTCCACGAGATGCAAGCGAGTTGCATTTTTATCCACCAATTGTTAAAATCTTAAGTGTTTAATCTCCTACTCTAAAGTATTCGCAAATTTTAGTGGGCTGATTCGAAATGCATAGAGTTTTTCATCTATTTATATAATTTTTATGCCAGTTTCAAAAAAAGGTACTCAAAGTGATGTTGTTGATTTCAACGATCTAGTTAAGGGTGATGCAAAGCCCGAACAGGCAAAAGCCGAAGAATCAAAACCGGCTGTAACTGAATCCCAGCCATCGAATGATAAATCTGATCGTATTGAATTTTCTCCAAGAAATGGGAATGAAGACAAATCTTATAAAGTAGATGGAGTGTTAGAAGTCAAAGGCGAATACGGTATCTTAAGACAGAAAAAAACAGACAATAACGAGCTTCCAAAAGATGTATATGTCGCACTTACCCAAATAAATAAATTCGGGTTAAGAAAATCAGATCGTGTAGAGGGTATCGCACGAGCGCCTAAAGAAAATGAGCGATATTTGTCTTTACTCCGCGTTGATAAAGTTGAAGGTGTTGATGCAAAAGAGGCAAGAAACAGACCTCGATTTGAAAATCTTACTCCAATATTTCCTAATCAAAGAGTTAAATTAGAAACAGATGCAACAACCCTTTCTACCAGATTAATTGATTTAATGTCTCCGATTGGAAAAGGTCAAAGAGGTATGGTTGTCGCTCCTCCAAAAGCTGGTAAAACATGGCTTTTAACTGATATTGCAAGAGGTATTGCTACAAATCACCCAGAGATGACATTAATGGTTGTGTTAATAGGTGAAAGACCTGAAGAAGTTACACATATTCAACGTGAAGTTCAAGGGGAAGTGTGGGCAAGTAATTTTGATGAATCAGCCGAACAAATGGTCTCGGTTGCCGAAATGGCTCTTGAAAAAGCGAAACGAATTGCAGAAGTTGGTGGAGATGTGATTATATTAATGGATTCAATCACTCGTTTAGCTAGAGCATATAATTTAGTAGAACCTCCAAGTGGAAGAACCTTAACAGGAGGTTTTGATCCTGCAGCGTTATATCCACCAAAAAGATTTTTTGGCGCAGCTAGAAAATTTGAAGAAGCCGGGTCCTTAACAATTATTGCTACGGCATTAATTGATACAGGAAGCCGTATGGATGATGTTATTTTCGAAGAATTCAAAGGTACAGGTAACATGGAACTGTTCCTTGATCGAGCTTTGCAAGAGAGAAGAATTTTCCCTTCAATCGACGTTAAAAGATCGATGACCAGACATGATGAGCTTTTATATACTCCAAAAGAACAAGAAAAAGTATTAACATTAAGAAGGATGATCGATTTGCTTGATGAAAAAGAGGCAACTACTATAGTGTTAGATAGACTCAGGAAATCTAAAACTAATGAAGAGTTCCTTGACACACTCTCCAGCGGTAAGATTTAATCTCCTTAATGTCTTTATATAAAGTTCAGAGAATTTTTAAATCAATTGTAGCTACTCCGATTAATATACTTGAGAGTATTTCAAGTATTGGGGATTTTATTATCGCAGTTATCGAATACCTTATATATAAGGCAGATCTTTTGATTCGTTTTGTTAATTATATTATTTCAAGCAACATTAATCTTGTTTCTTCCGCAAAATTTAAATTGACTAGTAAGCTAATATGGTCTCAGGGTAAATTGGGATATCGCATTAGATATATGTTTATATTCCTACTTGCATGGGCTGTTTTTATGTTGGGAACAGTATTTCAAGGGAGTGTAATTGAAGTTAAAGAAGAGGATAGATTTGTCTTTTTAAATTCAGATTCTGTTTTAGCAACAACAGCAAGTGCTGCAACTGAAGAGGGGATCATAAAATTGCCGGATGAACCAATCGAACATGTAGTTGCTGAGGGTGAGTCGTTGACAATCATTGGTAAAAAATATGGAATATCAGTAGAGAGTATAAAATTTGCAAATAATTTAGTCTCTAATGAAGTTAAAGCAGGTAAGATTCTGCAAATTCCTCCCGTAGACGGCACTTTGCATCAAGTTAAAAAAGGCGATACGATTGATTCGCTTGCTAAAAGATATAAGGTTCCATCTCAAACGATTGTAGACTTCAATTATTTAGATTCACCTTATACTTTAATTCCAGGTGATACTTTAACAATTCCTGATGCAAATATCCCAACAACAGAGAGGTATTATGCGGGAACACCTGTTTATGATATGAGTGCATATGGAATTATCCCGACACAATCATTTGCCAACAGTGGGTCAGGTAATTTTATTTGGCCAATGTCAGGTATTCTTACTCAATTCTTTAGTGCGTATCATCCTGGCTTGGATATCGCAAATAAAGGTGTTGATATTGTTGCTGCTGATAAAGGTCGTGTGGTTAGAGCTGGTTGGTGGCAAGGAGGATATGGGAATGCCGTTCAAATCGATCATGGAAATGGATTCGTAACTACTTATGCCCACATGAGTTCAATTGCCGTTTCGGTTGGTGATGATGTTGATAAAGGTAAAAAACTTGGAGTTGTAGGATCCACAGGACGCTCAACGGGGCCACATTTGCACTTCACCGTTCAAGAGAAGGGGAAATATGTAAACCCCTTATCTGTTTTGCCGAGATAACTACCGCATTCGTAATTAGTACAGTTGAAATTTGAGTATTGATCTTGCATAATCTAAACATGCAAACGATCCTGTCAAATTCAACCCAAGGTGAACCAGATTCAAAAAAACAAGCTGATCGGATGACACACACTTTTAGTTTCTTTAAAGCCATCGATTTTTTATTCGCAGGAAGCATTTTATTACTTCCAATTTTCTTTCTTCCGGGAACTGTAAATCTTTTTAATCTCAATAAAGCTTATTTGATTGTTTACGTTGCGCTTTTATCCTTAGTGTTTTTTTTTGCAGGATCATTAAAACGCGGAGTTCTAATGATTCGAGATTTCAAAGCATACACTGCTTTGTTGGTATTATTTATTGCCGCAATTGTTGGGACTGTATTCTCAATTGATAGATATCTTTCGCTATATGGGGTATTTGGTAATTATGGAGTTTCTTTAATGGTGATAACTTCATTTGTGATAATTGGATTCGTCGCTTCAAATGTACGAGTTAATATCGGTAGATTAATGATGTCTTTCTATATCGGGGTAACATTATCTACCTTAGTTTCCTTATTATCGATATATGTAAAATATATCCCGGTAATTGGAGCTGTACCTGCATCTTTCACAACTACTGAAGGTACGAATTTATTATTAGCGTTACAAGTCGTCTTAATCGTTTGCGCTTTTTATGATTATCTTAGATCAAGTTCGGGTATGATGGTCAAGGCATCTTTAATCGCAATGATGTTGATAAGTTTTGTTTACGTAACTGCTACCATGTACATTCCAGCAATGGTTTTAGTTTTTGCTGGATTATTCGTAGTTGCATATCTTGAGTTTGATTTAGTCGTAAAGCAAAAAGTTAAAGTTGGCGGAGTGGTTTTTGCTATGCTCTTGATTGCAATCGTAAATCTCTTGCCAATGACGCGAACTGCTTTTGGATTAGATACTTATACAAACTCACCAAGACTTGGCGTTATTGAATCTTGGTTAGTTTCATCTTCGACGCTTAGATTAAATCCAATTTCAGGACGAGGTCTTGGAACTTTCCAATATGAATTTTCACGATATCGACCACAATCACTTAACGGAGGAGATCAATGGTTATTTAGATTCCAATCGCCATTTAACGATGTATTTATGTGGCTTGAAATGGCTGGATTAGTTGGCTTGATAGCATTCTTATACTTTGTTTATTATGTTGCAAAAACAGCATATACAACACAGAAGAATGCTTCAGGGGCGAAAGGTTTGATGGTTTCGGTCTTTATGATTCTTGCCGCATTAATGGTTCTGGGAAGCACCAACATTTTATATTTCATCTTGATGATTTTGTTTGGTGTTTTATTACAGGCGAAGGTTACAACAATACATACGGTTACAGCAAAGCCTCTCTCGATGATTCTATTGCTATTATCTCTAGGATTATTCGGATATGTTGGATATAAGAGCTTTTATGTCTATGCTGCTCAGATCAGTTACGCCTCAAGTTTAAAATCAAATCAAACGATTGGGCAGGTTGTGAAAAACAGAAGAGCCGCTGTTAATTTCGAAAAACAGGACGATTTTTATAGAAGAGAATGGGTTGTATTGAATCTTAGATTGGCAAGTGCAATCAGTAGACAAGAGAATCTTACGCAGGAACAGATCCAAGCTGCCAGAAGCAGTATTTCTGAGGCTTTAACGCAGGCTAATCTATTGACTCGAAAATCTGGTTATAACGTTGCTAATTGGCAATTGCTTGGAGTTGTATATTCATCAGTAATAAATGCCGCACAAGAAGGTCAACAACGGCAACAGGTGTTGACCCAGGCATTAAGAGCTTATGCAACAGCTTTGGTATTAGAACCAACCAATCCAAGATTAAATCTTGATGTGGGAGGTATATATTTCAGAGCCAAAGACTATCAATCAGCCGCTAACCAATATTCTTTGGCAGTTCAAAAGAAACCAGATTATGCTAACGCAAGATATAACTTAGCGTACGCATTAAAGGAATTGGGTGCTTATGAACAATCAGTTCAGCAGATGGAAGTCGTTTTGAGATTGATTCCTGAAGATAATGCTAATTACGCCAAAGTTCAGACAGAACTAGATGCTTTAAAGAAGTTAAGAGAAGAGCAGGCTGCTAAACAACAGGACAATAAGATTGAATCAATTCCAAGCACTCCTGAAAATTTAGAGAGAAAGAGAACCTTTACTGATGATATTCAAAATGCAGCACAAACAGAACTTGATGTTGCTCCAAAAAAGGACTTAAACATTGAGGTTCCTGTTGGGGAACAGGTTTCAGCGGAGGGTGATGCAACACAAAACACCGTGCCAGCAGAAGGCGAGGAGTTACCTGCTGCGGATGGAGCAAACGTAGATCAAACACAAGGAGAAACAGAGGCACCATTTGCAAAACCGGCTCCTTGATGACACAAATATAAAAATTGGAATTTAAATTGAGAGGGGAAGATTAATCATCTTCCTCTCTTTTTTTTGTTTTGGCTTTGAAGACTATTCGTTTATTAGGAAGATTTTCGATTGTAAATTTTTTGATTTTTGGGATTTGTGATTCTTCCGGTTGTATTTCAGGGATTTGATTATACTTATTAAGAATTTCTCTAACAAGATCATCTAGCCCGATATGCGAAACAGCAGAGATCATCAGAGGCGTAATGCTTAGGTCTTTTTGGAACATTTTGATTATCTCTGATTGTTTTTCGTTAACTTCTGCGAGGTCGAGTTTTGTGATAGCAACAATTTCAGGCTTTTTGGCAAGATCTTGATTCCATTTTGTCAGTTCTTCTCGGATGGTTTTATAGCTTCGGATGAGTGTTTTTATATCTCCATGAGCGACTTCTTCTCCATCTATTAAATGGATCAAAAAACGTGTCCGTTCAATATGTCTTAAAAAATCATGACCAAGGCCTTTTCCGTCTGATGCGCCTTCGATTAACCCTGGGATATCTGCTAATACGATCTCTTGTTTCTCGTTTTTTAAGAAATTCGATGTAAATAAAACACCGAGGTTTGGTTCGAGTGTGGTGAAATGATAAGCGCCGGTTTTTGCAGAGGCGCGGGTCAAAGAGTTTAGAAGGGTGCTTTTGCCCGAA
>CAZFZJ010000023.1:10061-12160 GCA_964523665.1 uncultured Candidatus Saccharibacteria bacterium | reverse complement strand
ATTAACAATTACAGTATCACCAACTTTGAACAATTTTGACAAGTCTTGCTGGACAACATCAGCTTTTGCTTTAACCACAACGTTTCCTTGTTGATCCGTTAATTGATCTGTATTTGCATTTGCTTGGTTTGTAATATCTTCCTGTGACATGACAGGGAAATTCTATCTTATTTTTCAATATTCTTCAATAATTACTATGTTTTAGACCGAAACAGTTTTATTCTGTTTAACTTCGACCGAGAGACCACCATTTTCTGCATCTACCAAGATTACATCTTTTTCGCGTGTTTCTTCGTTAATTATTAGCATTGAGATTGGATTTTCGATCTCTTTTTGTATTAACCGCTTTAAAGGTCTAGCCCCCATTTCGATGTTGTATCCGTTTTCTACAAGATAATCTCTTGTCCCCTTCGTTATTTGGACTTCAATTCCATTATCTGCCAAAACATCGTTTAGCTTCGCAATTTCTAAATCAACTATAGATTCTATCTGAGGTTTGCCCAAAGGTTTAAACACAATAATATCATCAATCCTATTCAAAAATTCTGGTTTAAATTGGCCTTTTAGTGAATCTTCAATTCTCTCTTTAATTCTAATATGAGCTTCTTCAACCGCTTCTTTTACTGAATCTGACAATAATTCAGAAAAGCCGATCGTTTCTCTCTGTAGCATATCTGACCCAACATTTGAGGTCATAATAATAATCGTGTTTCTAAAATCAACGGTTCGCCCCTGACCATCTGTTAGCCTTCCCTCATCCATCACTTGTAACAAAGTATTAAATACCTCTGGATGAGCTTTTTCAATTTCGTCAAAAAGAACAATGCTAAACGGCTTTCGTCTTACTCGTTCTGTTAGAGATCCACCTTCTTCATATCCAATATAACCAGGAGGAGAACCAATTAATCTTGAAACATTATGCCTTTCTCCATATTCGCTCATATCAACACGAATCAGATGATCTTCAGTGCCATAAAGTACTTCAGATAATGACTTGGCTAATTGCGTTTTACCAACTCCAGTAGGACCAAGAAACATAAATACTCCAACAGGCCTATTTATATGCTTGACACCAGCTCTGGCTCGAATAATTGCTTGGCTGACTATTTCTATAGCATCATCTTGCCCCACTACCTTTTTAGCTAATTCGCTCTTTAAATTCCTTAACTTATCGCGTTCGGATTTAGTTAAGTCATTTAATGCAATTCCTGTCATTTTAGAAATCACTTTAGCAACATGCTCGGGTGATAAAACAGGGTTACTATCGAGTTTTGTTTGAACCCATAAATCAGTTAATTCTTGCTTAACCTTTAATAATTCATCTAACTTTTGTTGGATTTTCTGTCTCTTTTTATTATCAGTTTCTTTTAAAGCTTGAACCTCAATTTCATCGATTTCTTCAACAACTTGCTTTAAATTGGTCGGTTCTTTCGATGCGATTTCTAGTCTTAATGCCGCTCCAGCTTCATCAATTAAATCAATTGCCTTATCTGGCTGAAACTTTGAACTAATATATCTTGATGACAATCTTACGGCTGAATCAATTGATTCTTGAGTTATAAATATCTTGTGGTGTTCCTCATATTTTTTCCTTAATCCTTGAAGAATTTTCACTGTATATTCATAAGTTGGCTCATCTACAATTATTTGTTGAAACCTACGCTCTAATGCAGGATCTTTTTCGATTATTTTATATTCTTTTAATGTGGTTGCTCCAATCAACTGCAATTCACCCCGTGAAAGATAGGGTTTCAAGATGTTTGCAGCGTCCATAGATCCCTGTGCACTACCTGCTCCAACAATTGTATGTACTTCGTCTAAAAATAAAATTACCTGACCTTTTGTTTTTATTACTTCATCAATAACTTCCTTTAAGCGTTTCTCAAAAGATCCTCTATGAACAGTACCAGCAATTAAAGCCGCTAAATCAAGAGCCACAAGTCGCTTATTACGCATCGGCTCAGGGACTAGGTTTTCTGAGATTTTTTGAGCTAAACCTTCTACAATTGCTGTCTTACCAACACCAGGTTCACCAATCAAAACCGGATTATTTTTGGTTCTTCTACATAAAATATGGATCAATCTATCAATTTCTTGAT
>CAZFZJ010000023.1:6411-10020 GCA_964523665.1 uncultured Candidatus Saccharibacteria bacterium | reverse complement strand
TTTTTCTTTGGCAAGTTCAGTCAAGTCCCTGCTAAACTGGTCGAGTGAAGTCGTATCTTGCGATTTTTTCTGCAAATTTTCTAAGCATTCATCACACAAAGACATATAAACCAGCCTACCATCAATGTTTACAGCGGTTTGGTGCTTCGCTTCATTTTTTCTACAATTCGAGCATACTATCATAATATTTATCTCCTCTAACGCATTTTATCACTCGAACTGATTAATTGCTAGTACTATTTAAACACAATTTTTTGAACCATAGGGAGCTTCGATACAATCTCTTTGAGAACAGTTTCATCAACCAAATTTCTAACTTTAAATCTTTTAATCTCATCATTATCTGTAATTTGGATTATAACATTAATTTGCCCCGTATTTTCTGAAAGTATATCTCTTAACTGCCCAAGATCATTTCTCGTTGCAGATTCGTGAATATATAAAGTACATATCTGAGGTTTCTTTTTAACTTTGACTGAATTTAACATTTCATCTAATTCCGTATCATCTTCACCAATTGGCATTACATCATTCACAATTATATTTTTAAACCCATTTCTGATGTTACCTTTTCCTCTAAATAAATAAATTCCACCTTCGGCTAAATTCTCACCAATATTTTTATAATCAGTTGGAAACACAACTCCTTCATAAGAACCTAAAATATCTTCAAGCGTAAGAAATGCCATTGGATCTCCATTTTTGGTTGTTATATATTTTATCTTTTGAATTACGCCTATACCGATAACTGATGAACCCTCTGCAATATCATTTTGCCCAAGTAATACAAAGTTTTTATCAGAATATTTTTCAAGGATTGCTGCGATAGGATGTGCAGTAAAGTAAATTCCAAGTAATTCTTTTTCCCATTGAAGAAGTTGCGAACTATCAATATTATCAAGATTTGGAACGGGGGTTACTTTTAGATCAATTTTTTGAGAATTTTCATCCCCTGAATTTAGCATCGCGAAAAGATCGATCTGATCTTTCTTTTTAGCCTGATTTTTTTTGTTCCGGGCAGATAAAACATCAGTATAGATAGTAAGGAGTCCTGCGATGTTTCCAAAATCATGAAGTGCATTTACTTTTATCAATGATTCTAATCCCCTAGAGTTTAGAGATTTAATACGATGAACAAATTCATCTAAACTTTTAAAATTCCCTTCTTCGGCTCTAGATTGAATAATCTCAGCAACAACATTTGAACCAAGATTCTTTATTCCATTTAACCCAAATCGAATAGCATCTTTACCCTCAGGTCTAAATTCTGCAAAACTGTAGTTTACATCAGGTGGGAGCAATTTTATTTTTAGATGTTTTGCTTCTTCTAGAGCAACTGTTAATTTATCTGGAGCATCCATGACAGCAGAAAGCCTGGCAGCCATAAATTCGATTGGGAAATGCGCCTTTAAATACGCCGTCCAATAACCAATTACCGCATATCCCGCTGCATGCGCTTTATTAAATCCGTAATCGGCAAAAGGTAACAAATATTCAAAAAGCTTTTTACCTATCTCTTCTGAAAATCCACGTTTTTTACAACCTTCAATAAAGCGAGCCTCTTCAGCCTTCATAACTTCGGGAATTTTTTTACCCATCGCCCTTCTAAGAACATCAGCTTCGCCCATGGTATAACCTGCAATATCGACTGCAATCCTAATAACTTGCTCTTGATAAATTGCAAACCCGTAAGTCTTTTTTAGAATCGGTACTAGCTCGGGGATTAAATATTCGGGATCTTTTTGTCCATGTTTACAAGCAATATATTCCGGTATGTATTTCATAGGACCAGGACGATATGCAGCGGCCATAAAGCATAAATCCTCAAGGTTTTCAGGCTGTAATTCCCTTAAATATTTTTTCATCCCTTCTGATTCGAATTGAAAAACGGCAGTGGTATTCCCTTCTTTGAATAATTGGAATGTCTTTTTATCGTCTTCTGGTACTGAATATATATCTATATCAATCCCCTCGAGCTCTTTTACTAATCTAATAGTATTATCAATAATAGAAAGATTTGTAAGACCTAAAAAATCGAATTTCATCAAACCTAACTCTTCAAGCGGTTTAGATTCGAGTTGTGTGATGACTTTTTCTGTTGATCCAGCTTCAAATTGTAATGGAGTATATTCGTCAATCGGTTTTGGAGTAATCAAATGGCCACATGCATGAGTCGAAACATGCCTACATAAACCTTGTAGTTTTGTTACAACTTCTGCCATTTGAATCAATTTAGCATCAGATTGTACAACGGAAGCAAATTCTTTATCATCTTGAATCATCTGGTCAATATTTTTTACTCTTCCGAATTTGACGTGGACCATTTTTGATAACTTATCGGCAAGTTGAAGATCAATCCCCATAACTCTTGAAACATCACGAATGGCGGCCCTGGTTTTTAATCTACCAAAAGCTGCAATAGCCGCAACGCTTTCATGCCCATATTTATCTTTAACATAATTCATTAATTCTTCACGTCTTGTATCTTGAATATCCATATCAATATCAGGTGGAGATGGTCTTTCAGGATTTAAAAACCTTTCGAAATACAACTCCCATTTGATAGGCTCAATATTAGTAATCTCTAAGCAATAGGCAACAACACTTCCCCCAACAGAACCTCTTACCCCTACGACAATTTCATGTTCTCTTGCCCATTTCATAATGTCAGAGACAACAAGGAAATAATCATCGTATCCTTTGTCATGAATAACCTCCAACTCCATATTAATTCGGTCTTCAAGCTCTTTGGTCACTTCCCCATATTTTAATTTCGCCCCTTCAAATGATAGGTCTTTCAAATATTCTGCTGTGGTTTTGCCTTTGGGGACATCATTAAAACGAGGCTGAATTCTGTCATATCCAATTGGATACATTTCGATTTTATCTGCAATCGCCACTGTATTCTTTAAAACTTCAGGAACATCCGAATATGTGTTTTTGATTTCTTCTTGAGTTTTTACATAAGTATCGTTGTACGGCATTCGACGACTTGGATCTTCAAGTTTTTTACCATCTTTTATTGCAAAAGCAACTTCTTGAATAATATCGTCTTCTTTATTGAGATAATGGGCATCCGTCGTACAAATTAATGGTATATCGTATTCTTTGCTCCAAGTTTTAAGTTGCGTATTGATAGTACAAAGCTCCTTGATAAGCTCAATTTGATTTGAATTATATTGCTTCAAATCAAGTGATTTAAAATCATCTGTACCACTAAATCCATGTCGTTGGAGTTCTAAATAAAAATCATCCTTATATATTCCATGTAAAAATTTCATCCAATCAAGTGCCTTAGTATTTTCTTGACGTAAAATATGCCTGGATAATGGACCTGCAGCACAAGCAGAAGTACAAATTAAACCTTCTGAATATTCTTCAAGCAATTCACGATCAGCTCTTGGACGATAATAAAAACCCTCAAGATGAGCTTTACTTACAATTTTGATTAGATTATGATATCCAACTTCATTTTTGGCCAGTAGCAGCAGATGATAGTATTTTATTCCATCAACTTCTTCACGTAAGTCACGTTTGCTAGGAGAAAGATAAATCTCACAACCGATAATCGGCTTAATATTTTTCTTAATCGCTTTTTTGTAAAATTCA
>CAZFZJ010000023.1:6036-6396 GCA_964523665.1 uncultured Candidatus Saccharibacteria bacterium | reverse complement strand
ATTCATAGACTCCATACATTACACCATGATCAGTCATTGCTACTGCATGTTGTCCATCAGATTTTACCTTTTTTACAACTTCTGATATTTTATTTAAACCGTCTAACATGGAATACTCAGTGTGAAGATGAAGGTGGACAAAATCACCTTTGGGTATTTCTAAATCTGCCTCCATATCAAATTATCATAACCAAAATTACTTCTTTTTAGAAGACCGCAGTGTCGCAGCAGCTTTTACAAACTCAATAAACATAGGGTGAGGTTTTAATGGACTTGATTTATATTCTGGGTGACCTTGTGTGGCAACAAAAAACGGATGGATATTTTTTGGGAGTTCAATAAATTCAACGAAAAAATCAT
>CAZFZJ010000023.1:0-5998 GCA_964523665.1 uncultured Candidatus Saccharibacteria bacterium | reverse complement strand
TGGTTTTCTGTATTCGTTATTAAATTCAAATCGATGTCTGTGTCTTTCACTTATTTTATTGGTTTTGAGATCTTCAATAGCATCATGAGATTTGTAAATTGATTCAGCCAATGTTCCTTTTTTGAGTATACAAGGATAAGTTCCAAGCCTCATTGAAGAGCCTTCACCTTTAATTACCTGATACTTAGGATCAAAAGGAATATCGTGAATGATTGGATGTTTAGTTTTTGGATCAACTTCCTTTGTATGAGCATCTTTATACCCAACCACATTTCTTGCGAATTCAACACAAGCTAATTGCATTCCATAACATAACCCAAGATAAGGAACTTTTTTAGTTCTGGCAAAATTAACTGCGTTAATTTTGCCCTCGACACCTCTTGAACCCCATCCAATTGGAACAATAATTCCATCCATCCCTTTTAATTTTTCAGACATATTCTTTTCATCACTTTCTGCGTTAACAAAGTGGATCTCAACGGTTAAGTTATTATATACAGATGCATGCTCTAAAGATTTAATAAGAGCATAGTATGAATCTACTAAATTTGAATTTCCTGTAGATAAATATTTCCCGACAATTGCAATCTTAACAATTTTCTTCCTATTATCCTCTAAATTTTCAACATAATTACTCCAATCAGAAACATCAATCTTCTTTTTCTTCTTCAATCCGAAATGCTTTAATATCCTTCCTCCAATATCTTGTTTATGTAAATGTAAAGGAACCTCATCAGCAGTTTTCAAATTCTCATTTGAAAAAACATTATTTGGATCAATGTTAAATTTCAAAGCAAACTTGTATTTGCGTTGATCATCTAATGCCAATTCGCTTCTAACTACAATAAAATCAGGATTTATCCCCATACTCATAAGCTCTTTTATTCCAAATTGTGCAGGTTTAGTTTTTGGCTCACCAACATGAGGTGGTACTGGGACATAAGTAACATGAACATTAGCAACGGGGTAATGGAATGCCAATCTTCTGGCTGCTTCATAATATAATCCATTATTATTTTCGTATTCGCCTACAGTTCCACCAAGCTCAATTACAACAAAATCCGCATTAAATTTTTTTGCAGCTTCAAAGTATCTTCTAATAATTTCATCAACAATATTTGGAATTGGCTCAACATCTTCACCATTATATTTTAGAGCACGTTCATCTTGAATTACTTTTAGATATAACTGTCCCATTGTAATAAAATTGTCATATCCGACAGGTTGATTTAAAAATCTTTCGTAATTTCCTAAATCAATATCCGCTTCTAATCCGTCAAAACATAAAAAGGGATCTCCATGCTCAATAGGATTTATTGTCCCAAAATCAACATTTAAATTGTTCTCACATTTAATAGGGCAAACAGTATAACCAGCCTTTTTTAATAACATCGAGATACTAGCGGCTGTTACTCCTTTACCAAGAGCACTCATAACACCACCAGATACAAATATAAATTTAGGGGATAAATTTTTGGGGCTTTTATGCCAAGTGGAGACTAGGTTAAGTCTATTGTGGCTTGGCATAAGTAATAGTAAACCTTAACTTTGGATCTTCGTCAACAGAATATCACGAGCAATTTTTACATCCGCTTTGCCACACGATTGCTTCATGATCTGACCAACTAAAAACTGGAGCGCATTTTCTTTACCGCTTTTATAATCATCCACAACTTTTTGATTTTCAGAAATTACAGTTTCTACAATTTTTTCAATTTCAGAAGTATCTGAAATTTTTTCTGATTGCTTCTTTTTTTCAGATTCAGCAATTTGCTCTGCTGTCATATTTTTATACTGAGAAGAATTCGCTAGGAGAGCGGCTGTCCTTACATCAATGTTATATTCATCTTTTAATGCTAAATACACAAGATATCTACCTCCAGTATCAACTTTAATAGGCTTAGGGTACGTTGTAATATTTTGATGCATTTTAGAAAATTCATCCACCATTATTTCTATAATTGTGTGTGGAACTCCAGCTTCACTTAATTCATATCTAACCCCATTAGGTAGCTTGTACTTAGAAATCAATGTCGTAATGTCCTCAAGTTCTTTATCTGTAAATCTAATGGGTGGGATATCTGGTTCAGGAAAATATCTATAATCATTTGCCTCCTCTTTTGATCTTTGAACGAAGGTCTTTTTCTTATTTTCATCAAATCCACGAGTCTCTTGAAACAATTGATTCCCTTTCTCAAGTTCTTCTACCTGACGTCGTAATTCATGCTCGAGTGCTTTTTTCATAAATCCAAAAGAATTTATATTTTTAAGCTCGACTCTGTAATTTGGTAATCCAGTTTCACCAATTTTTCGAACTGAAATATTCGCTTCAAGTCTCATCTGTCCCTTCTCCATATCTGCCCCACTAATACCAAGAGCCCTTGCGATCAGTTGAATTTCTTTGCAAAAAGTGACTGCATCATCTATCGACTTAAAATCTGGTTTAGTAACCAATTCTAAAAGCGGAACACCAGATTTATTAAAATCAATATATGTCATATCAGAATGTAATGATTTTGCAGTATCTTCTTCTAAATGAATTTCTTGCCATCGAATCGGATAATTAATCCCATGAAACGAAAGATCAATTTGACCTCCAGTTGATATTGGATAATGTGGGCAAGTTAACTGAAACGCTTTAGGTAAATCTGGATAAAAATAATTTTTTCTCTCAAAAATTATTTCGTTATTGAGCTTGCCACCTAGTGCATATGCCATTTTTTGTGCGAGATGAATTGCATTTAAATTAGCTTGGGGCATTGCTCCTGGAAGTCCAAGGCACGTCGGACAAACATTCGTATTTGGGTCACTAAAAAAAGGATCGGACTTACATGAACAAAACATCTTCATTTCAGTGCCTAGTTGCATGTGGATTTCCATACCCAAAACAATTTCATATTTTTCAATCATAATGCTGGTCTCCTTTCATACATTTTAAGTTGATCTTCAATAACTTTACCTACCCGATATAATACTTTTTCATCAAAATGTTTACCCATGATCTGAACTCCAATTGGGAGGTCTTGCGAACTAAAACCCGCAGGTACAGAAAGAGAAGGAATCCCGGCTAAGTTAGCAGTAACAGATAAAACATCAATCAGATACATCTTCATAGGATCATCTAAATCCTCACCTATCTTTAAGGGGTCAAACGGTGTCACAGGAGCTAATATTACATCCACTTTTTCATAAGCCTTTCTAAAATCCTCTGCTATCATTTCCCTAACCTTTTGGGCCTTTAGGTAATAAGCATCATAAAAACCTTCAGATAATACATATGTACCGATCATAATTCTTCTCTTTGCTTCATCCCCGAATTTTGACCGATCATGGCCATACCTTATTCCATCAAAACGCCCTAGATTTGAGGATACTTCACTCGGAGTAATTATGTAGTAAACCGCCAAAGCATATTCAGTATTGGGAAGACTTACTTCTATAATTTCAGCACCGTTTTTCTCTAAAATTTCGGCCGCTTGAAACGTAGCATCTTTAATTTCTTTATCTACATCATCAGTTAAGTATTCTTTGGGTAATCCTATCTTTAATCCATTAACACCTTTATTAAGATCTTTTAAATAATCATCAGGGGCCTGTTTTGATGACGTCGTGTCATTTTTATCAAACCCTGCAGTTACATTTAAAATTCTGGCATTATCTTCAACCGTTTTTGTTAAATGACCAATAGAATCAAGTGAGGATGCCATAGCAATAACACCGTACCTTGAAACTCTTCCATACGTCGGTTTTAGACCAACTAGATTACACCAGCAAGCTGGGTTTCGAATAGATCCCCCTGTATCGGTTCCTCCGGCAGCGAGTACAAAGTCTGCAGCAACGGCAGCGCCACAGCCACTTGATGAACCACCTGGGATTCTTGATAAATCATATGGGTTTTTAGTATCCCCAAAATCGCTATTGTGCCCCGATGCTCCATGAGCAAATGCATCACAATTTAATTTCCCAAGCATTATTGCTCCTGCACTTTCATATTTTTCTACAACGGTAGCATTATATGGCGGAATATAGCCTCTTAATATATTAGAAGCCGCAGTAGTTTCGACACCTTTAGTAGAATAAATATCTTTAAATCCAACTGGAACTCCAAGCAATGGATATTTTTCAAATAATTCATCCAACTTCACTCCATAATTTTCAATTACCTTATCTACCTCGGCCGCTTTCTTTAAGGCATTATCCTTATCTACTGTAATAAATGAATTAATTTTTACATCAAATTTTTCGATTCTGTCTAGATAGTCAGATATTAACTCTACACAAGTCTTCTTTTTTGATCTTAAAGCATCAAGATAATTCGAAATCGTCATAATACTGCCTTAGTCTTAAAATATTTGGAATCTTTCAACGGAGAATTTTTAAGTGCTTCTTCTCGACTAAGAGAATTTGCAGATAATTTATTTTCCTGAAATCTATTAGTATCGTTAACTGCATGTGTTTTTGGCGGGATATGTGAAGTATCAACCTTATTCAAAATTTCAAAATAATTAAGAACTTGTGATAACTGACCTTGAAATTTCTTTATTTCCTCTTCAGACAATTCAAAATTCGACAATTTTGCAATATGCAGTACCTGCTCCCTGGTTAACATTAGTGTATTATAAATAAATTCACATTGATCTCAATCTCTTTATTCGCTCCTCCACTGGAGGATGCGTACTAAAAAGATTCGCAAAAAAGTCAACATTTTTACCTTTTTTTAGAGGATTCGAAATGTACATATGAGCAGTAGCCTCATTTGCCACTTCTAATGGTTCACTGTCCATAGCAATAATTTCAAGCGCCTGGGCCAATCCTTCAGGATCTCTTGTAAGTAATGCCGCAGAAGCATCTGCTAAATATTCTCGGCTTCTTGATACCGCAAGTTTAATAAGCTCTGCAATAATTGGGCTAAATAAAGCTAAAACAATTCCAACCAATAAGATTATTGAACCAGCCCTTCTATCATCTCTCGAAGAAAATCTAGAATGTAACATGATGTTTGCGATCATAGTAACTGTACCTACCAATACAACAGTTATTGTCATCACTAAAATGTCGTAATTTTTTACATGAGCTAATTCATGCGCCAAGACTCCTTCAAGTTGCCTTTTATCAAGTTTCATAAGGAGTCCTTTTGTAACTGCAATAGCAGCATGATCAGGATTTCTTCCTGTAGCAAACGCATTCGGAGCAGTATCGTCAATCAAGTATAATTTGGGAATTTTTTTAATTCCTAATCCTATACATAAATTTTCTAACATTCCATATAAATTCTCGTTGTCACCACGCTTTAATTCTTTTGCTCCAGAAATTGAGAGGACAACTTTATCAGAGAAATAATAGCTTGAAAAAGCTGCAGCAGAGGAAAAGATAAAAGCTGTTACAAAAAAAGTATACCCCGCTCCGGTTCCAACAAAATATTCTCCAAAAAAGTAGCTTAGAGCTGTAATAAATGCCACAAATCCGATAATTATAATAACCGTTTTCCTTTTATTACTTGAGATTTGGTCGTAAATGCTAGTCATGTACTTATCTGGTAGAGATTAGAAAGAAACTTTGACGTCCTTTCTTTCTTCATCGCTTGCGGCAAAGTATTCCTCAGCATTGAATGAAAATACACCTGCCACTAAATTATGTGGGAATAAAGCAATTTTTGTATTATACGCCATGACATTTCCATTATAGAACCTTCTTGCATAAGCTATCTTTTCTTCAATCTCTGTAACTTTATCCATCAAATTTGTTAATTCTTGATGTGACTTAATATCTGGATATGCTTCAACCTGGACTTTAACATCACGCATCATAGAACTTAATTGATTCTCGACTTGTGCTCTTTCTTGAAGATTTACTCCTTTTGCAGCATCTTCCATTGCTCTTGATCTAAGCTCTGTAACCTTGGTTAAGATGCTCTCATCTACCGCAGTTGCCTTTTTGGCCGTTTCAACTAAATCAGGAAGCAAGTCATATCTTTTTTTAAGCTGTACATCAATATCAG
>CAZFZJ010000022.1:11641-12339 GCA_964523665.1 uncultured Candidatus Saccharibacteria bacterium | reverse complement strand
TGGCTCAGGACTAACGCTGGCGGCGTGCCTAATCTATGCAAGTTTTTGGTTTTTCGGCTTGCCGAAAAACCAAGGCAGACGAGTGAGTAACACGTAGGAACCACCCTCCGATTTGGGAATAACCCGGGGAAACTCGGAGTAATACCCAATAGTCTCGTTCGAGTAATATCGATCGAGTAAAGATTCGTCGATCGGAGACGGGCCTGCGTCCTATCAGCTAGTTGGTGGGGTAATTGCCTACCAAGGCTATGACGGGTAGGGGGCGTAAGAGCGTGTCCCCCCACGATGGCACTGAGATACGGGCCATACACCTACGGGTGGCAGCAAGTAGGAATATTGCGCAATGGTCGCGTTGGCGACTGACGCAGCGACGCCGCGTGCGGGAAGAAGGTTTTCGGATCGTAAACCGACGTTAAAAAGGGACGGCTAACTTCGTGCCAGCAGCAGCGGTAAAACGGGGGTCCCAAGCGTTGTCCGGTCTTATTGGGCGTAAAGAGTTCTGTAGGCGGTAGTATAAGTTACGGGTTAAATCCTTCGGCTCAACCGAAGAACCGCTCGTAATACTGTATTACTAGAGTTAGATAGGGGAGGGCGGAACGCATGGTGTAGCGGTAAAATGCGTTGATATCATGCGGAACACCGAAGGCGTAGGCAGCCCTCTGGTTCTATACTGACGCTGAGAGACGAAAGCGTGGGGA
>CAZFZJ010000022.1:11346-11620 GCA_964523665.1 uncultured Candidatus Saccharibacteria bacterium | reverse complement strand
GGATTAGATACCCGTGTAGTCCACGCTGTAAACGATGTTCACTAGATCCGTGTCTCCCTTTCTAGGGTGATGCGAGTCGCAGCTAACGCAATAAGTGAACCGCCTGGGAATTACGGCCGCAAGGCTAAAACTCAAAGGAATTGACGGGGACCCGCACAAGCGGTGGAGCGCCTGCTTTAATTCGATGATCAGCGAAGAACCTTACCGAGGTTTGACATGCTACTGCATTCTCGTAGAAATACGAGAGGTCCTTCGAGGGTGTAGCACAGGTATT
>CAZFZJ010000022.1:6541-11336 GCA_964523665.1 uncultured Candidatus Saccharibacteria bacterium | reverse complement strand
CATGGTTGTCGTCAGCTCGTGTCGTGAGATGTACCGTTAAGTCGGGTAACGAGCGCAACCCCTATCGTTAGTTGTATCACTCTAGCGAGACTGCCCGGGCAACCGGGAGGAAGGCGGGGACGACAACAAGTCAGCATGGTCCTTATGCCTCGGGCGAGACAGGCGCTACAATGGCCGGTACAAAGGGTTGCAACATAGTAATATGAAGCTAATCTCTTAAAACCGGTCCCAGTTCAGATTGAGGGCTGAAACTCGCCCTCATGAAGTCGGAATCGCTAGTAATCGTAGGTCAGCTATACTACGGTGAATACGTTCCCGGGTCTTGTACACACTGCCCGTCAGGTCAGCAGAGTTGGGAATACCCGAAGTGTCAAGTTCTCTTGGCCCTAAGGTAGGCTCAATGATGAGGATTAAGTCGAAACAAGGTAGCCCTAGGGGAATCTGGGGCTGGATCACCTCCTTTCAAGGAGTATTAACGCAAGAAAGCTGTGTTAAATGGATTTTATTCGTAATTTTGAGGATTTCGATTCTTATTTTTACATATTGATAAATATCCTTGGCATAAGCATTTGCAACTCATATTGACGGTTTAGTCACCCTAATATGAAGACAAGATTTTACTCATGGAATCTTAAAAATTGACAGCTTAGCAATGATGAGGCGTAAACATTGCAACGGATTCTTTTCACCGCCAAGCACTCGATTAAAGGGTTTATCCATGCATCTAGGTTTATCCTAGCTTTGTTAACCACGGAACGTTTTTCTTACCAATATAGGCTTTATAACTTGACCAAGGGTATTGAGATATTTTCGATATCTTTTCAGGGTTTGAATGTATATAGTCGATGATTTTGTTGACTTGACGCTCTGATTTCAATTCACGTGCCTTATAGGTACTTTGAAAAACTCTTCCTGAGATTTCATATTTAAACTTATAGTGCATTGCATATGAGGTACAAATACTTTGCATGAAATGTATCATTGGGCGAGATTCAAGTTGACGAATTAAGAGATGAAAATGATTTGGCATTAGGCAATAGGCGTAAATCTCGATCTGATTACCTATATATTTTTTATTTGGTGTCTCGTAAATCTCTTTTGTAACCTTATCCAGATTGTATTTTACTGGCGATAACTTGTTTTCTAATAGACCTAATAAATATTTGTAGTCTTTTGTGTCTTTAAAGATATCACGCTTATCAATGCCACGGTTATATACATGATAGAAGCTGTTTTTGTGGTATTTTTTAACAATATTCTTTGCAGGCATTAGTAATTATTAGCAGAAGAAAATTACAAAATTTTAAAGTTAGGATAAACCTTTGTTAAAGGATAAAACCTGTATAATAACCTAATGGACACGTCGAGTTTTACGCTCCGAAAAGGGGTTTATCTCTACATCTTCAACTCAAAAGGAGAGGTGCTTATTTTTCAAAGTCCGCATTATAAAGAGGATGAATGGTCGCTCCCTGGTGGTGGTGTAGAAGAGGGTGAAGATTATAAGCAAGCTGCACTCCGCGAATTTGAAGAAGAATTTGGCACGAACAAAATCGTAATCTTATACGAGTGTTCGTTTACTTATGATTATTTATGGGATGACGAGGTCTGCCAAAGGCGCTATCAAGAGACGGGTGAGCCGTATAAAGGTCAAAGCAAAAAACCTTTTGTTGCTAGATTTTTAGGCGACTCAGACGAGATAAAACTTGATCCTAACGAAATTCGTGCTTATAAATGGATTAAGTTTTCAGACTTAAGTCAAAGTCTACGATATGACTATGCTTTTGAGGTTTCCAAACAGGTTATGAAAGAATTTAGGCAAAATTTCAACGCAATGCCTTGGGAGATTAAGTAACCGTACTAAACTCGAACAAATTTTGCTAGAATATCTCATGTCTATGGGCGAGTAGCTCAGCTGGTTAGAGCGCCAAACTGATAATTTGGAGGTCGGAGGTTCGAGTCCTCCCCCGCCCACCACTTCAATTCAACTATGAAAATCTATATAGCTGGTTCATCGGGAATTGGAAAGGCCACCCTTGCTAGAAAAATAGCAGCTACACACAAAATATTCCACATGCTGGACTTGATTACATTATGTATAAAAATACAGTGAAAGCGAACACAAAGACAGAATAAAAGCGATTGGGAGAGGTATTTAAGGGTAGGGAGATACTTCGCGCTTTACATAAGCATAAAACCATCTATATAACGAACCAAAAGGATTATAAAACTTGCCGAAGAGCTCCTCAATAGACAGGCCTAAAGTATTCACATAAACTGCAAATATTATTAGCTATATTCAAAAAACCCCATTCTGTCGAACTGCAGTTTTTTTGTGAACGACGCCAAATATTCTGAATTAAAGCCAAAAGACATCGAAATCAAAAACGATCTTTACAATTATCATCTACAACAACAGCAAAGTTTAAGATCATTGGTAACTTAAGGCAAATTCGCGAAATCATGATGGGGAAGTTATTGAAATGGTGTGTTTTATGTTTGTATACAGATAAGGTTGAAGGGAATGTTCAGTCAACCAATAAAGAGGAAGTGTATTTTTGGTGTGAACTGAGTGAAGTGTCAAAGATTGATAAGCCATTTAAGCATAGCGTTTTGAGCTAACTGTTCAAAAAGTGTCAAAAAAAATGGGTTGAGAAGTTGACTGGTCATCTCAGTTTGTTTATGAACTTCATGCCCGAGCCAGAGGAGTTTTGATATACTCAACATGTGGGAGAAAGAGTTGCAGTTAATTCTATTATATGCGACTACGATGGCAAGGAGTCTGATCTAATAGGGGATTTTGTTCAAGAAGCCGAAACTTATTTTGCACTTGATACGCCTTTATATTGGGATTTTGCAGAAAAGTCAACCGGAAGTACTGGTCCATTCATGGGTGAGAATAATGGTCGTTTCATGGTAAGGGTTGCGGAAGTAATTGAGGCTATTCGAAATTTAAATGATTTTAAAGACTTAACACCAGTTGTTGCTTATATACTAATTGATGCTATGGGTATCTTTGGTAGGGAACAGATAAGTTCGAACAATCAAGTCTCTATTAGGTCAATCATCAATAATCCAATTACTCCAAGTCATGAATTATGCGACGACAGTTTAAAACAAAGGAAGATGTTACTTCGTTGTGTAGGGGCAGTTAGATCTATCGAACAAGGTGGAGCAAAACCTTCCGATTATGAGTTACTCGAGGATTATCTGGAGGTAAAAAAAGGATGTATTGGTGCAACAGATATGGTATTAGCAAATAAACTTGGTAGATTTCGACACGAAATAGATAAAAGGAGGCGTGAATCTGGTGTCGGTGAGTCTAAGACCTATTAGCTACTTGATCAATGTTTCTTTTGATTTTTCTGAAATGTTATAATTTCTGCATGTTTGTGCCGAAATGGTTGGCTAAACAATTGGCGCCATCGAGGCTTGAACCAATTAATGTGCCGAGATGGCGGAACTGGCAGACGCGCATGGCTTAGAACCATGTCTCTTTAATCGGAGGTGGAGGTTCAAATCCTCTTCTCGGCACCAAATCCTCAATAAAAATATTATAAAAATCGGGTAGGTGTATACTCAAGTTATACAAACGGATCTGGTTGCAACAATTGAATTTATATCACCTTTTCCTGATAATGAAACTGAAATTGACTTTGCCGATGAGGTTCGCACTTTTTACTCTCGAATTGAAACGCTAATTGAGAGGGATGAATGGGATGGAAACCGACGAGCAAGACATGATACAAATTTAGTACCTACTTCAATTCT
This sequence comes from uncultured Candidatus Saccharibacteria bacterium, assembly GCA_964523665.1. Lineage (GTDB taxonomy): Bacteria > Patescibacteriota > WWE3 > 2-01-FULL-39-13 > 2-01-FULL-39-13 > CAZFZJ01. The sequence continues at coordinate 7,568 of CAZFZJ010000022.1, read as the reverse complement.
TTTAAATTATTCTAGTTCATTCTCCATATTAAACGCCGATCCTGATTTATTTTTTGAAGTAATGACAAGGGCGTATTTACTAAGCTTCGCAGAATATGTTTTTGAAATTACTAGCAAAACAAGAAATTTAAGGCTAGATATAGTCTGGCCAGATAACCCAGATTTATTAGATTTGGGTCCGATGATTTGCCCGAAAGGTGAAAGACTCTTGCGATTAGGATGGCTCATAAAATACCATTTAGAACTTCATGATAAACAGTTTCCCGAGTTTTTATCTCAAAAAGGCTATGTGAACTGATGCTTATCTTGAGCTATTCCTAGAGCGATTAAGTATGAAAATCAATTCTGTTCGAGCCAGGTTTTTATATGGCGAAATCACGGGTATTACTTTACTGCAACAGCATGAAGAACTACTAGAAATGATTTTGAGAGGAGATCTATCAACACATCCGGAGTAATCTTTATATAATGTTATAGTGACCAATAAAAACAGCACTCTTATGGAAATTTGGGATGCAATAATAAGTTCCAAAAAGCCGATATGTATTATTGATAGCAGAATTGACTTCGATGCTTTTGGCTTTGCAATTCGTTACATAAATCCCTTCAAAAAAGAGGCATGGAGCTTCAGTTGATTTTTGCTAATGAAAAAGAAGGACAATTATTCCGAATACTTTGATTTATCTCCCGTTAAATTTAATGTTGACATTGTTAATTATAATTATTCGCCGCACGATTTGATTATTGTATTTGGCTCAGAATTTAAAGTATGAAAAAGAGGCGGCCATTTTATGGCCGCCGGTGCATGTGTTAGAAATTATGACAGAATCGAGGATGTAGAGAAAATAATAAGAGGGGTTGTAGAGGAAAACTTGGAACTTATCCACACAAACTATTGAATAGGGAAGTCTAGATTAGCTTGTACGACATAAGCTTTACGATGCAAACTATATTCCCCGCACTAATTTACTATAAGGTCACTTCTCGCGAGAAATTTTGCGAAATGATTTATATATCAGGGCTCCTG
>CAZFZJ010000022.1:0-6531 GCA_964523665.1 uncultured Candidatus Saccharibacteria bacterium | reverse complement strand
TTGGCTAGTTTTTTGCAATTACTATAAGACCAACTATCCGAATGGGGTTAGAAGAAGTTTATTAGGTATAATGGATATATGATTACAGAAATTTTAGAAGCTTTTGCACATGACTATCCCGAATTTGAAAATAATTTTTTGAAGCTCGATGACCTTGCAAAATTTATTGAACACAAATCTAAATTTATAAATATAACTTCGATTAGAGACTATGAATCGATTTGGTACAAGCATATTTTTGATTCTCTGGTAATCAGTAAAGTTGAATCGATATCTGAAACTATGACAAATGGTTCTGATGTTTTGGATTTAGGTACTGGAGGTGGGATTCCTGGTTTACCTCTTGCACTTGTATATCCTAATTCAAAATTTTGGCTCATGGATTCGACGAAGAAGAAGATAACGGTTGTGGAGGAATTTGTTTCAACTCGTTCCATTGAGAATGTTAAAACAATTTGGGCAAGGGCAGAGGAAGTTCATAATGTTTTAAAAGGACACTCTGGATCATTGTTTGATATGATCGTTGTTAGGTCAGTTGGTGCGGTAGAAAAAGTAATTGATTGGGCAAATCCATTATTAAAAGTGGGTGGGATGTTGATATTGTATAAAGCGGTTAAGGAGCCGGCTTTGGCCAATTTATTTACAATTGCCCAAAGCCGGCACTTACAAATTAGATCAAAATATCCTTATGAAATACTCTCAGACAAACGAATTATTATCGTTTTAGAAAAATTCTAAAGTTTGCAATTTACTTAGTTCAGTTATCTTTGCAACCGCAATCTCCGCCACAGCAACAACCCTCGTCCTCGCATTCACACTTTCCTAAATCCGAAAGTTTCTTCATCAAAAAGTCGACAATTTCTTCTTTTGAATCCTTTTCATATTCTAAGGTGTACTCGAGAACTGTTTTTAGATAGTTAACAGGATCGCCAGTTGTAACCCAGTTCCCTGTGATATTGTGGACTAATACCGGATGATCTTTTGCCATTCTTTCGATTGCGTCTACCATCCAAAGTTCTGAATCCTTACCTAGATTTTCTTGTTTTGGTTCTAAATAATTGAAAATATCTGGAGTAAGTAAGTATCCGCTAAAGCTAACTAGGGTTGATGGCGATTTACCCTTCTCGGGTTTTTCTACAATTCCATCCAATAAATTATTGGAGCCTTCTTTTAAACGGATCATTCCGTATTTTGTGACGTCAATTCCTGGGATTTCTTTCGCTGGGATGATGCCTTTTATTTCTTCGCCGGACTCTTCGTACGCTTTAATGATTTCTTCAGCACGGGATTTGCCAAATACTAAATCGTCAGTATATACATATAAAAAGGGTTCATTTCCGATGTATGGTCTTGCGCACAATGCAGGAGTTCCATTTCCATACGGAAGATTTCTATCCTGGGTAATCACAACAATATTGGGGAGGCTGAAAACTTCTCTTACCTTTTTAAATCTGGATTCTTTGTTTTGCTTTTCTAGCATTTCATAGATATGTTGAACGGAGTTATGAAAGTAATCTTCATAGAACGGCTTGCCTTCTTCAGTTGCTACCATAATTATTTCGGTTATTCCTGCCGCCATACATTCCTCAACTACAAACTGTGTTATTGGCTTATCCCAAATTGGAAGCATCGATTTTGGGAGTGTTTTGGTAATTGGTAGGAACCGGGTTGCGTATCCAGCGTCCGTTAAGACTGCTTTTCTGACTTTTTGTTTTGACATAGTAAAACCATTGTACCACCTGTGTACCACCGGGGCAGCCCTTTTGTTAGAAAAAATTTAATTCGACCGCCTGGTATTAACTATCGGAAAAAGACTTGTATATAAGGTCTATTTTGCTAGCAGTAAGCAGATACTATTGAAACTCAAAGCTCTCGGCTATCCGAATAGTATTATCATAGTAATTAAATGTAACAGAAAAAGCAGATGCTGTGTGATGTGTTCTTGATATACGGTCAATTTAAACAAAAGCTAACAAAAGGGCTGCCCTATATTTTTTTGTCAAATACAATTACTCCATCGGCTAGCTTTATTACCCTTTGGGCAACATTTGTATAGTCAGTTTCGTGAGTAACCATTACAATCGTTTGTCCTTGCTTATTAAGCTCTTGAAACAGTTTTGTGATTAGAAGTGAAGTTTCGCTGTCTAAATTTGCAGTTGGTTCGTCAGCAAACAGAATCTTTGGTTTATGAGCGATTGCTCTTGCGATACTAACGCGCTGTTGTTCTCCTCCTGAAAGTTGAGAGGGAAGGTTGTTATGTTTGCTAGCGAGTCCTACCCGTTCGAGTGATTCTATTGCAACCTTTTCAGCTTTTGGGGTTGGCACACCGGTCATAATAATGGGTAAGAGAACGTTGTCCATTGCTGATAATGAAGGCATTAATGCATAATCCTGAAATACGTATCCCAGTTCTAAAAGTCGAAATCTTGTTCTCTCAGCGTCTTTAAGTTTAATCGTATCTTGGCCATTTATATAGATGCTACCCGAAGTGGGTATATCCAATAGACCCAACTGATATAAAAGTGTACTTTTGCCAGAACCTGATCTACCGATAATCGCCAGAAATTCTCCATCGTGCACCTCGAATGAAACCTCGTTAACAGCGATTAATTCGCGCCCACCTGTTTTAAAAACCTTTTTAACTTTTTCTGCTTTTATTATTGTTTTGCTTTTTTTCATGTTATCTTCCTAAGATTGCATTAAGTGTGTTTTGTTTGACGACTAATCTTGCGGGGATGTAACCGGCAATCACTGTTGCTATACATAATATTACAAGTCTAACAAGCGTATCGGTTGTTGTTGCTAAAAGGATTCCATCTGCAAAGGGGAAGGGGATTGGGTTCGCCTGAAAGTAAGGAACTAACCATCCATATAAAATTGCTACTCCTATGCCGGATCCGACAATTGCATAAAACATTGATTGAAACATGTAGGATATTTCGATTGCTTCATTTGTGATCCCAATACCTTTTAATATCCCAATGTATTTCTTTTTTGTAATAGCGTTTACAAATATAACGATAAAGACTGTAATCGACGCAACCAAAAGTCCAACAGTACCAACTAAATCTCCTAATATCCCAAATGTGCCTTTAATATCGTTCAAAAATTGTGGCTGGGATTCTATGTAAGTTTGGATTTTTGCATACCTGCCGACTCCACGCTTTAATAGATCTTTTTTGAGCTCGTCGGCATTAACCCCAGGAGCTGCCTTAATTGCGATTTCATCGAATTGTGAGTCACTTCTATCAACTAGGCTACTTAATGCCTCTTGGGTCATAAAGATTCTTCGCTCTACCTGTGAAACTTTAGATTTTAAAATCCCTACAACTACAAATTCTTTGCTTGTTCCATCAATTTGGATTTTGACTTTAGTGCCTGGAGAAATATTATCTAAAGTTGATTCACCAACGCCTTGTACAGAGCTGTAGTTACTAGTTAGGTTTGCACCAATTAAAATCCCGTCTCTTTCGTTTTCACTAAGATATCTTCCTTCGATAACGTTCTCTTCGAGCCTTGTTATTTGGTTTTCTGCAGAAGGGGATATCGCTGCAAGAATCCCATTCACAGAATTGGGGCGTTCCGTTGATGAAAGTCGGTCTTTATAATTAGCTACAACTAATCCTCCCATTAATGTTCTTCCTGAATATCCTGCTACATTTGGATCATTTTCCACTATATTAATAATGTTATTTGATCTTAGGATGTATTTTTCATCCTCTAGTGCTGAGATTATTACGTCGGACGTATATTTTTCGAGATAGCCGGAGGTCGCGCCTTCCGGAATTCCTATTAATATCCCCCTTAATACAATTAAATTGAGGAATGTTAGTGTCATCACAAAAACAATTAGAACATTAGTAGCGAGTGATGTACGCCTTAATTCTCTGGTTGCCAAAAAGAAGCCAATTCGGATATCTGTTAATGTCATCAAGGTTATTGTATCAGGACAAATCAAATAATTGTCTTCGGATAATTGCTTGACGCATAGACCAATTAATACTAATATTTATCACAGCACAAATTTATTGTGATAGCGGATATCGATTATGACCAGTTCATAACAATATCGTGCTAAGTTTATTTTGTTAAAGTTGATAACCTCAACCTCTTAACTTCGCTAAAAAGGGTACAGGGTTTATCCCTGTGGAAAAGTAATCGAACAGGGGTCGTCTCTTTTGGGCCGGTAGCTCAGCTGGCTAGAGCACTGCATTTGCAATGCAGAGGTCATGGGTTCGAGCCCCATTCGGTCCACCATATCACGATATGGAAGAGGATTGAAGTTCGTACTCTGATTTAAATTTCTATCTAAGTCAGAGCAAAGGACTTTAATATAGTCTGTATCGCTCTTTAAAAACTGAATAGATTTTTATAGCTTATCGAAATTAGTTCGTCGATAACAAAGATCACGTTGGTCTATATGCGCGAGCATATAGCTAACACCTATAAAACAAAGTTACTAAGGGCGTGTGGTGAATGCCTTGGGACATTGAGCCGAAGAAGGACGTGCCAGACTGCGATATGCCTCGACAAGTTGTCAAGAAACGTTATAGTCGGGGATTTCCGAATGGGGAAACCTTCCTGAGCGAACCTCAGGAACCCTCGTGTTTACATGAGGGTGGGAAGCCGGTGAATTGAAACATCTAAGTAGCCGGACGAAAAGAAACTAAACTAAGTATTCCGTAAGTAGTGGCGAGCGAAAGCGGAACAGCCTAAACCTCCCGGTTTACCGGGGGGGGTTGCAGGACCTTTTGTAGCGATCTCACTTGTATAGAAAAACTGTATGGAAAGGCAGACCATAGAGGGTAATAGTCCCGTATTTGAAATACAAAGAGATTGCGTAAGGATTCCTAAGTACCACGGAACACGAATAATTCTGTGGGAATCCGCCGGGACCATCCGGTAAGGCTAAATACTCAATGTCACCGATAGTGAACGAGTACCGTGAGGGAAAGGTGAAAAGAACCCCGAAAGGGGAGTGAAATAGAAACTGAAACCACATGCCTACAAGCAGATAAAGCCTCGGTTTACCGGGGTGATATCGTGCCTATTGAAGAATGAGCCTGCGAGTTACCAATATTTGCGAGCTTAAGCTGTTTAGCAGCGGAGGCGCAGGGAAACCGAATCGTGTTAATAGCGCGTATAGTAAATATTGGTAGACCCGAAGCCGTGTGAGCTAACCATGGGCAGGGTGAAGTTCTGAGAAATCAGGATGGAGGCCCGAACCGGTGTAAGATGCAATTTACTCGGATGATCTGTGGTTAGTGGTGAAAAGCCTATCGAACTCGGCGATAGCTGGCTCTCCCCGAAATATATTTAGGTATAGCCCTTGGCCATAGCTTACTGGAGGTAGAGATACTGAAAGGATTGAGGATCGAAAGATTACAATTTCCTACCAAACTCCGAATGCCAGTGTAGCGTTACCAGGGAGTCAGACTGTGGGAGCTAAGTTCCATGGTCAAGAGGGAAACAACCCTGACCGTCAGTTAAGGTCCCAAATTTCAGCTCAGTGGGAAAGGAAGTGTTATTCCTTAGACAACTAGGAGGTTGGCTTAGAAGCAGCCATCCTTTAAAGAGTGCGTAACAGCTCACTATTCGATGTGGGAGTAATGCGCCGAAGATACAACGGGGCTCAAGCTGAAAACCGAAACTACGGACCTCGGCTTTGCCGGGGTGGTAGGGGAGCGTTCCAGAAATCTGTGAAGATCAGTCGCGAGGCTGGTTGGAGGAACTGGAAGTGCGAATGCAGGCATTAGTAGCATAATCCGGATGAGAATTCCGGACACCGATAACCCAAGGGTTCCTACGCTATGTTTTTCAACGTAGGGTTAGTCGGTCCTAAGGTGTACCTCGCATAGCGAGGGAAGCCGATGGATAAACGGTTAATATTCCGTTACTTTGTACATTTTGCGATGGAGGGACGCAGTCTGATCAGTTGAGTGTCTACATGGTTGGGCATCTAAGCAGCAAGCTAGAAATTGTAGGAAAATCCGCAATTTCGTTTTAATGTGAGCTGTTGGAAAGGCCGTAAGGTCAATTCGACCTCGTTAAACTGCCTGGAAAAGCTTCTAAGCTTACAAATGTGCAAATCCGTACCGCAAACCGACTCAGGTGGGTAGGTAGAGAATACCAAGGTGATCGAGAGAACGGATCTTGAGGAATTCGGCAAAATTACCCCGTAACTTAGGGAGAAGGGGTCCCCCGGCTTGCCGGGGGCGCAGAAATCGGCCTGAGCGACTGTTTATCAAAAACACAGCGCTCTGCTTAACCCGCAAGGGGATGTATAGGGCGTGACACTTGCCCGGTGCCAGAAGGTCAAACTTGGAGGTGACTGCGATTTATCGTGGAGGCTTCTGAGCTAAGCCCTGGTAAACGGCAGCAGTAACTATAACTGTTCTAAGGTAGCGAAATTCCTTGTCATCTAATTAGTGACCCGCATGAAAAGTGTAACGACTTGGGCGCTCTCTTAAGATTCGACTCGGCGAACTTGAATTAGCTGTGAAGATGCAGCTTAACCGCTGTGGGACGGAA
>CAZFZJ010000021.1:9639-12976 GCA_964523665.1 uncultured Candidatus Saccharibacteria bacterium | reverse complement strand
CCGCTTAAAAATCTCGAAAAATCCTTTAAATCAGGCTTGAGCTTGCTAGAAAATTTTAGAGGTATAGACGAATCCGACCATCTAGGTAACCCAGCTTTCAAAACCAAAATTTCAATAGCCATGGCATTAATATGGAACCGCGTTCTATACACGATAAATCTGGGTGACAATGCGAATTATATACTTAGGGGTTCGGGTGCTAGAGATATGAATATTGAACCTGCAGAAATGGTGAATATCAATTCATTAATACTTGAAGACGATGATGTCATTATGATAGGCACAGATATCTTCGAAAAAAATTTCCCGGTTAAGACCATCATCGAGAATTTAACTGGAATTTCACAAAGAATGGCAAATTCAGAGGATTCAGAACAAATGTCACTAGTAATCATTAAGGTTAACGAGCGAAAGGAAGAGAAGACAATCAAAAACAAAACACCAATGTTACTTCAAAATAATTTTTTTAACTACGTCTCTAATTTTAAGAATAAGCTGCGCAAAGAAAAAGGATTATCAGACGAATTTGAAGTTTTCCAAGCAAAAAAAACTACTCCAATTTCTTCAATCTCAGGTCTTAATTCAGATAAACCCGATCCTACAAGATCAACAATTTCTGCAAAACCAATTCGGATTACAAACAGAAAGAGGTACTCCCCCCTTACTCTTTTAGTAGGTTTTGCACTAATCCTAGCATTTGGTATCGGTGGATTATTCGTATATCGAGAAACAATAACAAGGCCAAACAATAGGGCTACAACAATCGCAAACAACGTTGAACCTGGATTTAAAGACACAAATAACCAAAATTTGATGGAAGAAAAACCTCCCGAAATAACAGCAAATCAAATTGTTGATATTTCAACACTTTCAAAATCAATTACCCTATCTTCATACAGTCTCTTTGGCAATAATAAAATTCTATTTTATTCAGACACAGATAATTCTGTATATCTCTATGATATAGCCCAAAAAGAGAGAACTAAAATTGATATAACATCAGATAACGTAAACCAGATAAGGTGTTTTACAAAGTTTTGCATCCTCGCCTCAAATGAAATTATATATATCTTAGATCCAAACACTCCAGATAAAATTGACAAATATAACTATGATTTATCGGAGGATATAATTGATGTTTCGACATATGGAGCATCGGGATATTTATTAACACCACAAAACATTTATACATTTAGAATCGGAGAAGAAAATCCTGTATTCAAAAGCTGGATAACGACTTCCGATAAGCTTTCAAGTGGCAGATCTATGATTATAAATACTGATATTTACGTTCTCGATAATAATATTGTGAAAAAATATGCCTCGGGTAGACGAACGAACTTTGATATCAAAAATGCAAAGGCCGAAACTTCGGGTTTAATAAATTCGATCAACTCTAACCTTTATACTTATTCAGAACCTACAGGAGAGATTTTTAAAGTTAACCTAGTTAATAACGAATCAATCAAAATTATCTCTCTAAAAGACTTCGGTTTTGTTGATACTATAAGACCCTTAGATGTTGTCATGCAATCAGATTCTGAGAAGAAGGTGTATATTAAATACAAGAACTCGATTTATAATATAGATTTGCCAAATTAATCATGAAAATATTACAAATAAATAGAAAAGCCTATAGAGACTATGAAATAGTCGATAAATACGAAGCCGGAATTAAATTATTTGGTTATGAGGTTAAAGCCATAAAAGAAGGCAAAGGATCTTTGAAAGGTGCATATATCAAAAGGAATCGAGGCAACATCGAATTAATCGGGATGGATCTCCCCAAATACTCAAAAGCAGGAGCGATTTTCAATTATGATTCAAAAAGAAATAGGAACCTTCTACTTAATAAACATGAAATTAAAACCATTTCTCAACGCATTGAAGAAAAAGGTTACACTGCAATCCCTCTTAAGCTTTATCTAAATAACAACCTAGTAAAACTACTTGTGGGGCTTGGCAGAGGAAAGAACAAACAGAATATCAAAAGATCATTAATTAATAGACAAGAGAAACTCGAAATTGATCGGTTGATTAAAGAGCAAAACTAACGGAATTATTAACAATGCATTATTCAAAGTATTTTTTAATCTTCGGTAGCAATTCGGGAGTAAAAGTGATATAATCGTCCTCAGTCACGGGGATGTCTCGGATTCGACTTTTTGCACCTTATTAATTGAAGCAAGCAGACCTGATATAAGTCTAAAAACTGAATCAAAACAATAAATGTCAAACAAGACCAAACAGCTGATGTTAATGCATACGCATTCGCGTAATTAACACATTAGGAATTCATCCTTAAGCAGTCTAGTGAAATGGTTCATCTTGGTTCCCCTACACTAGGCTTTACCTAACCAAGAAGTATTTTGCGAACTTCATTGCAAAGAAATCATCAGCATGATCATATGATTTGCCGCTTTGCAGATCATGCTAATTAAAACGGATAAGCTTGTATTACTTTGATTAATTCGGCTAAAAGGACGGGGGTTCAACTCCCCCCATCTCCACCACATGATTTCTCAATTAAAGGGTGATTGGGTATAAAAAATTAGAAGACCAAGCAAAAAACATTCACATTCAAATATATCGGATATATCGGAATAACAAGATTTATAGAGGATTTACCAAATCGACGTTAGGAGCCCCAAAAAAATTGGTTATAAGACTCACAATGAAACCTACGCTTAGCAAAAGTAAGCCGAAAACGACAACTAAACCAGCCTTTATAATAGCACCACGAAAGTCTTTGATTGCTTCTTCATTATCACTATTCATCAGCTTATAGATTACAGCCCAAAATATGTAAGCAACCGCAATTAGTACCATTCCCCAACCGAGGAATATTACAACATTGATTGTAAAATAATAAATAGAATTCAATGATGTAAAATTGGAAAATACGTCAACTCCAAAATCGCTCGGAGAGAGCGCCGCATATGCTTTTGTTGGACTAAAAATAAACATCATTATTCGTTATTTACGACCCGAGAGAATTATCTCGGGTCGTAAAATACTTTCAACTAGAACTAAGGAGTAGCGCCCGGGTTAACGATACTCTGTGGCGGTGTAATATTAAAAATATTAGAAATAAACTGTACTATGAATCCAATACTTAATAATAATAAACCGGCAATTACAATTAAAATAGCTTTTGTGATATAACCTTGAACAGTCTTCATCGCCTCTTCATTATCAGAATTCATTAACTTATAGATCAAGCTGAATAATACAAAACCAATACCAATAAAAACACCAGCCCAACCTAAATATATAAACACATTAATTATAAAATAAACAAGTGTAGTCCAGTTTGAAATTCCCCCAAATGTATTAT
>CAZFZJ010000021.1:9305-9561 GCA_964523665.1 uncultured Candidatus Saccharibacteria bacterium | reverse complement strand
AATCCTAATATCGAACCAACTAATTTTTTCATTCTTTTCACCTCCTCGGCTTAAACTTTACTAAATAATTTACTTATTACTGTATTCATTCTATAAAAATAAAATTAATTACACAAGACATCCTTAAAACGGCTAATTGTAGCATAAGATGTCAAGCGTTGCTATACTTCTTAGGTATGTACCGCCCAAAAATTTATGCGTCTTGGAATCAAAACAAAAAACACCTATTTCTTATAATTAGCCTATTCGCGATACT
>CAZFZJ010000021.1:7081-9274 GCA_964523665.1 uncultured Candidatus Saccharibacteria bacterium | reverse complement strand
CAGTCTTGATAACTGCAACGAAGTCTTTTGCCGAAGATGCCGAGCAAATCCAAAAAGAAATAGAAGAAAAGCAAAAGGATCTTAAAGAAACCGAAACAGAACTTAACAAAATCAAAGATAAGGCAAATCAGATTACATCCACGTTAAACAAACTTAGCGGTGACTTAAATGTAAATCAATCACAAGTAAATTCTCTAAAATCGCAAATTAACGAACTTTCAGAGGATATTTCGAACCTTGAGAGCAAAATGGATATCAAAAAAACAGACCTTGATCAAAATACCAAGATCCGAGACATCGCATTAAAAGACCTCTACATTCAAAACAAGGTCAATCTTTTTGAGGTTTTTTTAGCAGAAACAGGCATTCAAAAGATGTATCAAAATGCATCTTACTATCTCAATTTCATTGATAATTCTGAAAGCCTTATCAATAATATTTCACAGGATATTGCACAATACCAAAAAGACAAAGAAGAACTAGCACAACTTAAAGCAGAAGTCGAAACACAGAAAGAAAGCCTTCAAAAAATAATCGAACAATTAGCCTCTCAAGTTAATCAAACCAAAAGCGAACTTTCACAGGTCTCACAAAAACAAGTAGCACTACAACAAGAAAAATCTAATATAGAGAAAAAACTAAGTGAATTATCTGCAAAACAAAAAGAAATTTTAGGAGAAAAAATAGAATCGTTTGAAACAAGTATAGGCGAAGTCCCAAGTACTGGAGACACGAAATCTCAAGCAAATTATGATCCTGGATTTAGGAGTGCATTTGCTGGATTCTCATTTGGGGCTCCACATAGAAAAGGAATGAGTCAATACGGAGCAAAAGGGAGAGCTGAAAGCGGCCAAGATTATAAAACAATATTAAAAGCATATTACGGGGATATTGAAATTAAAAAAGTCGACGTTCCTAAAAATATTAATACAGATAAAGGGAGCATGGAATTGGACGGCAAATATCTAAAAGGGCTAGGAGAAATGCCTGGAAGTTGGCCGAAAGAAGCGCTAAAAGCCCAAGCGGTCGCGGCTAGAACCTATGCTCTATCTTATGTCGGATGGCGAATGTCAAACAAAAATGCCTCAGGTAAAATTTGCACAACTGAAAACTGCCAAGTCTGGAGCCAGACAAAATATAATGCAGGGGGAGCCTGGCATGATGCAGTTAGCTCAACAAAAGCCGAAGTCTTAGTTAGTAAAAAAACCGGTGAAATTTTCTCACCTTTGTATGCGGCTACTTCCGGGGGTTACAACTACTCGTATTCAAGTCTAGGTCATACAACAAGTGGTGGATGGGATACAGAATGCAAAAGCAAAGATTGCTGGACGTCTGATGCTTACGAGAGGAAAGCAGGCTCTCCATGGTTCTACAAAGGATGGTATAAAACAAGAAGTGGAAAAACCTGTGGTAGATCACACCCATGGATGACCGAAAAAGAATTTGCAGATATTGTAGGAGCAGTTTATTTGTACACCAAAAATTCGGGTTACCAGAAACACCTGTCTCAGACTGATGCAAAATCATGCTGGGGAGAATCAATTCCAGATACTTGGTCAATGGATACTGTAAAAGAAAAGAGCGGAATCACTAATGTTACAGATGTTGATGTGAGCTATTCATCGAGCGGATTCACATCTGAAGTCCGTGTTAAAACAAATAAAGGCGAATTAAAATTTAGAGGAGAAGACTTCAAAGCAATCTTTAACTTGCGTGCACCAGGAACATTAAATCTAAAAAGTGCTTTGTTTAATATTGAGGTTAAGAAATAAGGCCTAATCAATAAACACCAAGTAGTTCTCGTAATACGATAAGTATTAATACACCAGACAAAGCTACTAATATAAATCCTGCAGCCCAGCTTGTTAACATCTCTTTTGCTTTTTCAATCTTCGCAGGATCTCCCGAAGCAAAAAGAAGGCCTATGTATGGCAACATAAAAAGTGCGAGAATCACTGCGAAACCCATTATCAATGCCGTTATATCCCTATTCAAAGATACAATACACTGAACAATATCTCCCCCAAACCCACACTGAGGATATGTAGCGACAACCCCTCCTGTTGGCGGATCAGCAAACGCAGGACTCACAAAAGCGAAAGATAGAAATATTTGGGGAAATATCGACAAGAGTATACTTTTTATTCGAGACATATACAAAGGATATCAAATTAATAAATAACAGGATAGTAT
>CAZFZJ010000021.1:3589-7071 GCA_964523665.1 uncultured Candidatus Saccharibacteria bacterium | reverse complement strand
GTTATTTATCTATGATAATATTTATTCGTGATTAAAAAACATAAAATAAAAATTCTCGTTACAATAATACTTTTCCAAATCGTTATTCCTCAAAGGGCATATGCAGCCTTAGAGTGCTATGATATTTCGGCAAAAAATCCTCCTAAGCTTGGAGCATATGTTTTATGTGTACTACCGGGAATCTGGACTTTCATACAGATTATTTTTATTGCAGCAGGAATTATTTTGCTAATGTACAATGTTGCACAATATTTGCTTAATCGAACAAATGCTAAATTCCTTGAAACTTTTAATCAAAAAATAATATTCTTAGCAGCGATGTTTTTATTAACAGCAGGTTTTGGAGGCACCCTAATTAATATATTTTTACAAGTATTTGGATTGGGCACTATCAGCACGTATCTAGACTCAATCTCTAGAGTACTAACATCTTGGGATCAATAAGTTTTATATTCTATGTCTATAATATGGAAGATATTAGGTTATCTTCTCTTTGGTTCAGTTTCAAATAATCCAGTTGTTCCTAAAATTCTTTCTGCTGTTCCTCTTGCCTTAACCCCCTGCCATACGATACCTAATCCTATAAAAAACTTTGCAGCATATATGAACATAAATAGGAATTGACCAAAGGTACTTGCTGCAATAACTAACCCGAAAAAGCCCCCAGGATTCGAAGGCATATAGCCAATTATTGCTAAACCAATAAAAAACATTAACATTGCTATTGGCAGAGCAATAACATTAGCAATGATGTTCTTGATCAAATTTATTATTAGTCCCTGCTTTCCAGGTATAATTGACATCAAAGCCACAAATGGGGAAACAACAACAATATACATTAGTGACATGTATATTCGCATGAATATATACAAGCCGGCAAATAGAATAATAACAACAGCTATCAAAGTTCCAAGCATTAGGAAAAGCATAAAAGACCCACCAATAGTAAGTTGTGTCCACATGTTTATTGCAGCGTTTACAGCAAAAGATCCGACATCCGTAATATTTGACATCGGCGAATTAGCTGCTTGTTGATAAAGCACCTCGCGTATTAGCCCCGTACCTAATGATAATGCCAAACCTGTTAAAGGGCCAATAAAACCATAGAAAAAACTAATTATTGGATATGACAATAAAATCCCCGCCAGGGAAACCGGTATCATAGGTAAAACCGAATAAATTGATACCGTTACCCGAGGAGCAAGCTTAGTTCGCAACATAACCATTAAGCCTGCCGAAGCGAGTAAAATTCCAAACATTGAAAGGGCAATGTTTCTGGAAACTTTCCATCCGGCAAGAACTATCGAATCAAATGTGGCACCCAATAAAGACGATTGAGCATAAACCTGCGTACCAAAAATGTTGTCTTTTAGCGTATCATTTATAAAAAGAGCAAAGTTCGTAGGTATCGGCGCGGTTTTAGGATCAGAAACAGCGGCAAGAGAAGTAATACCAACAGCGGCTAGGCCGAACCCACCATTAACTCTCACCATTTGACCAGGATACTCCCGTTGAATCGCGGATAAATCTATCCTGGTGTTTGGATCCCAACAAACAGCAGAACCAGGTGTTTTAATTAGCTCATCTGTATCTTGATCACATATGGCAGTAAATGCAGTATTAAATACAAGATTTTGAACCATTCCGCCTGTCCAAGTATTGCTGTTCACTTCACATCTACCACCTGTACCAGTAAACTCCTTAATACCACACCAGATATCATAAGCAGTTTTTAATGCTGAAACACCAGGTATACGATTTAACGAATCTTGTATAAACCCAGCCTCAGCAGAGTCTGGATTTGTTAACTTCGAAACCTGCGCTAATTGCTGACCTTCAACAGTAGTATTTTCGGATATCGATTGAAAACTTTCACCCGACTGCTGCGCAAACGAAGCATTTAAAATAAAATTCAAACTTGCAACAAAAAACAGTATCGTTATAAATACTTTTAATTGCAATTTACCCAGGAACTGGTACATGTACATACTCTACATCATTTATACCATATAATTCAACTATCTGATAAACTTAGGTTAATAGTATGGCATCTCCAACTAACGAAAAAGAATTTACATTTATTGGCTGGGTTGAAGACGTTTTCAACGCTCCCAAAAACATAGGCAGAAAAACATTTGCCGTATTACAAAATAGGTATAATCAAACTTATGTGCTTTGGCAAGTTCGCGCTAACGCAACGGAAGGAGATATTACAGACGAGGATGTTGTAACAGCATTTACACAAGGCCCCGAATCGCTTTCTGATTTAACAGGTATAAATGTACAGCTATCGTTAAGAAATCTAATAAAAGACCCTAAAAAAACAATAAAAATACTTGGAACAAAAACCTTTCAGGATATAGCAAATATTGACGATCTTTCAAGTTACCGCAGAGGAGAGATCGTTAGGCGTCTTACTCAAGGATATACAACGGATGGTCTTAATAAGGGTAGAAGTACAAAAAAGACACTATATGAAGACGTTGGTAATCCGCTCGATGAACCTGATAATTTATACCTCAAAGGACTACGCAAGGTAGGACAATTAAAATCTTTTTCAGAGCCATATCTAGACCGATCAACAGGAAAAGCAAGATCAAAAATGAAATTAGTTGTAGATATGATGAATGGTACTGATCCGAACTTTAATGGTGACTGGGAAGATCGTAGAGTTGCAGAAGAAGGCCTCTCAAGAGAAAAACAACATAAGGCTTACTCACAGTTGGCCGGTGCTGCAACAATGCTTGCAACCAATGTTGAATCTACCGGACCAAGATTAAGATCACGAATAAATACTAATGTTGCTTACTCTAGGGTTTTAATGACTGAATTAGGTATAGAACTCGATCAGGTTTTTAATACAAGGAAATTTGCGTCAAATGAACAACTGGCGGGCAAAAAGGTCTATGATCAGGCAGGACGAGAAGTCAAAATAGACCCCCATCTCGCAAATACTAACTGCGATACAATGGGTAGCTTTCATAGAACTTTGATAGACCCGACAAAAGGAGCAGGTGATATACGTAAAGTGATTTCCGATCCCGTTTTAATAGAAGAAGCTCTAGGACTTAACCCTGGTGAATTTAGCGCATTGAACTTAGAAACTCAAGAATTTCTAAAAACAGCATTAGTACTAGAAGATTTAGATCTCAGGAACTCTGTTATAAATCCTAGCGATAATTTCGCAAAAGTTGAAGCAAAATGGAAGCAATTAGGGTTAACACCCGAATTAGATGGAACAAATTACAATAACCACTTTAAAGGCGCAATGCTAAGAGGCGATTTGGAACATCTGAGAAATCAATATTCAACAAAAGCTTTTGTCATAGCAAATGGGGCGGGAAGTCAAATTAAAGCAGATGTATTAAAGCGACTTGATAAAAAATACCCAGGACCTCAAAATGCTGCATTACGTTCACAAATGGCAAACCGAGCTTTAAGTAGACTGGAATCAGCTGACGCTGCTGCACAAATGTCTAATA
>CAZFZJ010000021.1:0-3539 GCA_964523665.1 uncultured Candidatus Saccharibacteria bacterium | reverse complement strand
AAAAGATTAGAGATGGAGATTTTATTGAAGCGGCAATCGTTTCTTCTAGGTTTCTTGGCATGTTCCCCAATGCTCCAAAAGAACTACGCGGAACGGGAGAATGGACATCTATTTTAGACCCAAGGAATCTAGAATCATTTATAGATGATAAAATTCTGGGTGGGACAGCCAAGAAATTTGCGTCTAAACTTGGAATTAAAGACAAAAATGGCAACCTTCAGCCCGAACTCGTTCTTAATGTATTAAATCCGCTTAGAGCGGCTAGATTAAGCATTGAGAAGTTACAGGTATTAGCAGGTCTTAGAATCGAGAATGATGCCGCAGGCCAACAAAAACTATTACCAATATATAAATATTTGAATGAACATGGTCCTACAAAAGGGATATTCGATGGTGCTTCTGTTCTTGAATGGAGATCAGTTGATGCAGCCGGTAATCCTCTTGGAAGAACTAGCTTTTGGGTCGTAAAGTCACGTGACGCTCAAGGCATTTTTGGCGGAGATGGCGTATTTGATCTTCTTGATGACTATTTCGCAAACTACCCCGATAGACTAGCGGACCCTAGACTTGGTAGAGTCCTTAATCCTGAACATCTACTCTCAAACTTAGACGAATTGGACACCTTAATGGATGACATGAAATTCATTGTCGACAACCCGATGGCAGTATTAACACAAGATCAGCTTGCTCTAAAAGAATTTATGGATGGTGTCGGGCTACTACAAAGCACAATGGATTCAAACGGTCAATTAGTCCCTGTTTTCAATAAATATTTTGATTCCTATCAAAATAAATTTGTACCTCATGGTAAGAAAATGCTCGAAAATCTAGAAAACGCAAAAGGAAAACTAGGACTAGACGGTTTACATCGAAATGATCGTTGGAAATTTCTAAAAAGCCTTAAAGCAAATGGAAAAGCGAAGGAATTGACAAAATTATATGCTACTTGGTTTGAAAAATATGGTCGCGCAGCTAACGCGATTAATAACTTCATACAAAAGAACTTAATATTTGGAGACTTTTTATTCACACTCCCGATTGTTGGAAATATGATTCGTCCTATTTTACAACCTGTACAAGGGCTTCTAAGAACTGCAGGCTTCAATGGTGAAGCGGGATTATATGCCGTTGTCAGTAAATGGAAGTGGGTTGTTAAGCTAGATAATAGCTTAGGGGCAATAAAAAACAAGATTTTGTCCGGGGCAGGTGGTAGGGTTGTTGGTCAAAGTGCACTAAAAGCTGCAGGCCAAATATTGTCAAAGTTTATTGGTCCCGTTCTAAAGATTCTTGGAATGGGCGCTGCAACTGCTTCCGCAGCTGTTACGGCAGGGATCTCTCTTGTTTTAGCTCAATTGGCTCAAACAGGATTTAAGATGACATTAAAGCTATTAAGGCTTGATATCAAAGGAGCCTTATTAGTGTTGATTAATGATATATCTGGAGTATTCAAAGGCATTACCAAAGCTGGAAAGATTATTGCGGGATGCTTACTTTCCTGCTGTATGTCGCCGTTTCTGTTAGGCATGATTTTCGTTGCAATTTTAGTACCTGGCACAATTGCACCTCTTGAAAAATTTGGAGCACCCACCCCTGCAAGTAATTTTGATGATCAATCAACTATGTTTAATGTATTAAAAACTGCAACAAAAGCAGATCTCAACGCGATAGGACGACACCAAAGAATCGACTACACTATTACAGTAATGAATACATCTGATGTTCCAATCACAATTGCGGGAATCGAGGATTCTCTTATGCTAAATAAAGGAGATTGTGGATCTCTCGAAAGCTATCGAATTTCTGACCCAGGATTTGTAGGAAGGCTTGAAAATTACAACCTTGGTTCTTTAGTAGGACAAACCATACCTCCAGGTGGTTTTGCTTTGCTAAATTATAGTCTTAACAATATTGAACAAGGGACATTTGGTCAAATCCTAAGAGCTACATATATAAATACTGTTCAAGTTAGTATTCAAGAAGATCCTGGCAAAAAAAGAACGTCTATCGCTACTGTTGATCTGGGCGAAGGCGCATGTAGGGAATGTCCTTCTGGAATACCTTTTTCGGAGAGCGCATTTTCAGGTGTATCCGCATGCCCAGGTGGTTATTATACACACCAAGGAGCGTCTTATCAGTCAATTGACTGGCCATTACCAATAGGAACACCTATATATGCAACAATCGACGGAGTCGCTTCGATATCATTGTCGAACAGTGGATATGGAAATCTAGTAATTATTACAGGAAACCAGGGGTATCAGGTGTACTATGCTCATTTATCGGTAATACTTATTGAGCCAGGTCCTGTAACCAGAGGCACACTCATTGGAGAATCTGGTTCAACAGGAAATTCAACTGGTCCTCATTTACACTATGAATTTAGAGGTAGCTGTGGAGGAGATCAACTTACAATAAGCGAGCCTTTTATACCTTCTGCTTATTTAGGATCGTGTCAATAATATAGTAGTATAAAAATATGGACATAAGGGAAATGCTTATAAAATATAAAAAAATAATTTTAATTGGAATACTACTTTCCCTTTTATTCATTGGGTTGGTTATCGGTTGGTTAAATAAAGGAAAAAAAGATACCGTTACAGATATAATAGCGAACGTAGATTTGGAAAAGAATATTTTGCCAAAAGGGCAATTCAAATACAATAGACCAGAGCTTTCAAATACCGTATTATCAAATACGTTCTCATTTGAAAATTATCCAAAGGAAAGAAAACTTCCTGTATATGAATACAGCCAAAACGAAATATTTTCCTCTGATGAAAAAATAGTTTTATTTGCTAAAGACCTTGGATTTTCTGATCCTCGAATATTAAATTCGTCAGTTCAAGGGAAAATCCTTACCGCATCAACAACTAAACCATATCGACATATACTAATTGAAGTAGATCTTGGGAGAATTACTATCAATCAATCAATTGAAACTGAAACATCTATGAAGTTCACGACAAATAATACTGAAAACCAAATTCTTGAAAGCGCAAAAAACTATCTAGAAAAATTCCCTATCGATATATCAAACTTTCAGTTCGATTCTATTGAATATTTAATAAAATCTGATAATTCTAGTGAATTTGCAACAACACTACAATATACATCGGCAAATTTAGCGAGAATAAGATATATCACAAAAATTAATGAATTCGATCTAATAACAAAAAATAATAGTCTCAAACCAAACGAAATTATTATTACAGTTGACCCTAATGGAATTATTCATACAGTAATTATTGAGCCTGTTGGTAAACCTGGAGAAAAACTCTATGATGTACCAATAATATCAGCTGATAAAGCAATAGAAAAAGTCAAAAATCCACAGGAAATCAATCTAATAGACCCAGAAGGGCTTAATCCGACCGTTACCCCAAACTCATTATATGTAAACTCAGCAAGGATTGCATATATAGGTTTAGAAGGGTTATTATTACCTGTTCTAATAATTGATGGTAGAGTTTTAGTTGAAAAGAATAAAAATCCTTATGTGTTGCCAAAAGAACTAGAATTAAAAGGATATGTAGATATTA
>CAZFZJ010000020.1:15562-15768 GCA_964523665.1 uncultured Candidatus Saccharibacteria bacterium | reverse complement strand
GAAAACAAAAACACAATCTGTATCTGCAACATGCTAGACAAACCTAGTATCCCAACACACTGGCATATACATATTGTAAAAACAGAACACCTCTCAAAAAAACTCGTCGATTACTGGAACACACAATATAAAAAATATCCTGTTAATAAAATCGCGCAAATACAAAATGAGTATGGGAACTTCACACTTGTCTCTTTTGGTAAGAA
>CAZFZJ010000020.1:15220-15465 GCA_964523665.1 uncultured Candidatus Saccharibacteria bacterium | reverse complement strand
CTACCCAAAGAACTAACCGTCACGTCATCACTTATATACGGATACCTATACACAAGATCAAAAACAAAATACCAACACATACAAAAATATGGTGCTGATAAAATAATAAAAAACTACTCTCATCCAATTACATTTGAACTAAACAGAATGCAACAAACAACAATAAAACAAATAGCAGAAATACTCACATACAAAAACACAAACCCGCTTGCAAAAAAATGGTATAAGAAAATGAATTTAAATGC
>CAZFZJ010000020.1:12789-15128 GCA_964523665.1 uncultured Candidatus Saccharibacteria bacterium | reverse complement strand
CAATACAAATTGAATACAACAAACAACGTCTACTTCAAAAATATAAAATGCACATTTAAGAAAGCATTAACGAACGAACGAACGAATCAGCTCATGCCTCGCATAATGCATTAATACTCTCTAAGCATTATGAACAACTTAAAAATAGGGACGACCTATTTCCACCAGATTATGAGATTGTGATCATTAAAAACAATATTGAATCTGCAGAAATTAAAAGACCTGATTCATAAAGTCATCATTAGCCTACATCTGAATACTGTGGTAGTCCCTTTCGCTCTGACAAAACAACAAAATCATCCTTACTCTCAGGCACATATGTATCTTTAATCATCTGAGCAACAATAGAATAAGCATTCATAATTGCTCTTTTCGCGATATAATCATCTGGGTCCTCTTCGAATGAACGCCTGGGTTTATTTTTTTTCATATCCAGCATAGTTAACCTCAATCCCCCATAGATCTTCTATCTGTGGGATTTCTAAATGCAAAATCACAGTAAGTACTTTAGCCTTTTTTGGACCTATTTCGTATAATGCCTGACTAATTGCACGGGTAATTCCAATCTGAACTCTTGACAGTAATTGATAATCCTCTTCTGATAACTCCTTATGACTCTTCATTGAATCTAAGATCGTGTTCCAAGTTAGAAGATTTGTCATTACAGCAACTGAATATCGTTCTGGTAATATTTCGCCATCTTTACCTGAAAAGATTTCATGTGTTAAAGCGTTCACCCGTGTGTAAATCTCAGCTTCCTTACTCAAAAAAGGATTCTCGTAAAGATCATTTAACCGAGTGAGATCTTCTTCACTTAAATACCCTATAGCAAAATTCTGAGCAGCCATTGATACTGTTTCAGGATCTATATCAAATTCTTCTGAATGAGACAATTCTCTCATTCGATTAAGATCTGCGAATGCATACATGTTCGGATACGCGCTTGACGCATCTTGTGTACTAGCTCCCTCTTTTGCAATCTGATCAACTGATTGATCTACATCAATCCCTAAATCACCTGTCTTTCCACGTTCATTATGATCTGTTTTTATAACTTCGCTTTGCTCACCTGTTATCGTATTTATCCCAATTGTCATAATAGTATTTTATCACTAAAAATCGCGTAAGTTTTTGGGGAAGCAAATGTTTTTAGATATTGGTAAATTCTGCCATCTATATTTAAATTATAGACGCCGATCATGAAACATTTGATCTCAAAGATACCGAGGGAAATTTGATTGGTCAGTTAAATAAAAAAATGATTGGGTCGGGATTGCAAAGAAAACCTGAGAAAAATACAGCACAATACTATTATAAATTTATTTCAAGCCCCGAGCTTGTAGAGGCAACAACCTCAACAGCAGAATTCGGAATAGTTTGGGTTTCAAAACCAAAAGATCAAAACACAAACGAATCTGACCAAGGATATGAATTGAAGGAACTTCGTAAGGTTAAGATATAAAGTGATAATTGGTTTTCTGAAACTAAAATTGCATATTCATAAAAGCATCCCTATCGAGATCGCTTAAGAAACAAATCCCTGCAAGCGAATCGATATTGATTGGTTTATCTGTAACACATAACAATTCACATTCATCCTCAGGTGTTATTCTTGAACAAGCAAAAATACTAGAATCTTTAGGATATACCAATACACCCTTATGCGCTATAGCATTTTCAAGACCACGAAGTAATTTTTCATCACCAAAAGCCATTCGGGTTTCACGAAAAGTATCAAAAGTACTCGCCATAGCCGTACCATATGGACCATAACCAGTCAAAAGAGTCTCGGGATCAGAT
The DNA here is from genome assembly GCA_964523665.1 of uncultured Candidatus Saccharibacteria bacterium. Taxonomy (GTDB): domain Bacteria; phylum Patescibacteriota; class WWE3; order 2-01-FULL-39-13; family 2-01-FULL-39-13; genus CAZFZJ01. The sequence goes on along the minus strand of CAZFZJ010000020.1, from coordinate 13,328 downwards.
CCCCGTAGATGATGCAACATATCCTCCGCTTCAACTGCAGACACAATAATTCCAAAAGTTTTCATTAAAATTTCTCTAATCACCCTTTGATGTGCATAAACACTTGCACGAAAAAGTTGTCTTGGAGTGGATAGTTCTCTTTGGAACTGAGAAAAGTCTGTAAATCTAGGTATCAATTCTATCAACATTTGTTGAGTTAAATTAACAAGAAACGGTAAGTAATAATATAAATATCCTGGATCTTGTAAAGCAATTTCACGGACATAAGGCGGTGAGTTTGAACCAATAATAGAACCTGGCAAGGCATCATTTACAACCAACGATTGTAGATCTCTGCTTGAACACCCCATTACACCAATCGCACCATAGGGAACAACACCCTCGGGGACAGCTAATACCTCTAATCGTTTTTTGTTCTGCTCGATTCTCTTTCATAGGCAGATTGTAATACAGAATCAATTGAAAACTTTTCAGACATATAATAATCTTAACAACTAATAACTCTTTTTAAATTAGTACCAATATTAATTGGGTACTTT
>CAZFZJ010000020.1:0-12746 GCA_964523665.1 uncultured Candidatus Saccharibacteria bacterium | reverse complement strand
CAAAATAACGCATGTTGGGAAATTCTTGTCAAATCTATATCTTCCTTAAAAGGCAAAACTTTCAAATATTTTAATCTGTTATCGGTTTCCAAACTTACCCAATCGGTTAAGGCGATTTTATAATGAAAAATCTCCACAATCATTTTTGTATCCTATATCAGCAACTACTGGAGATCTACCCTTCTTTAGATTGGTGTAAGATAGATATATAAGGAGGTGAAAAAGCTTACCGCTAAATATATGGAAAATAAAAAAGTTTTAATTATGGGAGGTTTAACGATCTTAATAATTGTCTTGCTTGGTTTTATAGCTTATACGATTTCGATGATGAATAAAGCCGAAGTGCCATCCTCTACTGATTCGATGCAAGAAAAAGCAACTCCTTCAATGCAAAACGAAACACCGATGATGAAGGAAGAAACTACCATGGATACTAAAACAGAATTGAATGACGCTGCAAGGTCTTATGGACAACCAAAAGACGAGATTGATTCGATCATGAATCAATTTAAAGCCGGCGCTGATCTTGAATTAAAATCGTCAAACGAAGAACAAGTTGAAGTAACAGAATCACAAACTGTATCAGCGGATAGCTATTCAGATTTATATGATGAATCACAATTTTAAACTTACAATTTTTGTTGCTGTTTTCACTTTCATGTTCATTGTCTTTGCCAGCTCTGTTTCTGCTCAAATGATGCGTAACAATAGTGGTGATACTGAGAAGATGCCAAGAATGCTTGATCGCGAAAATGATGAAAATCAACTAAATAAAAAATTAACTGAGACTAAATCCCCCATAGGGAATTTAGGAGTAATGAATGTTTGTCAAAATCTTGAAAGATATCGAACTCAACTAACATCAAGATTACAAGAACGAGAACAAGTTCGAATGCAACGCAAATCTGAAAGAGGTTCACAGATTGGAGAAAATCGTTCAGAGCGTAATGAGGCTCTTCTTAAAAGACGAAATACCGCAGATCAAAATCGAGAGCAACTTTATACAATTTTAGAAACCAAAGCTACAACAGAGTCTCAAAAAATAGCTTTAGAAAAATTTAGAAATAAGATTGAAGAAGCCATAAGGGTTAGGAGGTCAGCTGTTGATTCAGCTATTTCGGATTTTCGAAGTAGTGTTGATAAGTTGGTATCTGATCGAGATGTAAAAGTTACAACAGCTATAGAAAAGTATGAGGAAGATATTCAAAAAGCATTTGACACGGCACAAAATTCTTGCGATGCAAATTTAGATAGGGCAAGTATTAGATCAACTTTAATGACACAAATCAAAACTTCGAATGAATTACTTAAAAAATCTCTTAGAGAAATCGAAAAAGTTTCAAGTTCTATTGAGACATTAAATAAAACCAGACAATCAAAAGTTGATAATGCTGTGGAAGAATTTAAAACCACGCTTGAAAAAGCACAGCAAGAACTTCGAATCGCATTAAATGAAGTTGAATAGGATTTGGATAAAAGACTAATAAGGTATAAAAATAGATAGTAAACAAGCGGCGGGCCGATGGCCCGCCGCTTGTTATGTTAACATTACGTTATGAAACACAACCACGTCGCAATTTTAATTATTTCACTCTTCTTACAAATCATCGGAATAATCTGGTATTCAGGATGGGGATTTGGACCATTTTGGCAAGAACAACTAGGTGGCCCCACTGTAAGTGCTACATCTGCAAATCCACTTCCTTACATAATTAGCTTAATCAGCACAATTATTATCTGTTATGGTGCATCTTGGATTATAAGTTTCCTTGAAATAAAAAGCCCTCTCAAAGCAATTACAACCTCGATTTTTATAAGCTTCTTCTTTTTGCTACCAGTGATTTCTTCACACTATGCATTTATCAAAGTGAACTATATGGTTGCTCTCATCGACTGGGCAATGAGCATGATATTAGTTACACTTGCATTCGTCTTACTCTCCTTTTTTAGAGTTAAAGAAAATGACAGCCTAACAGAAACCAAGGAAATGAGAAATCCTATTCCAACAACAGATGAAACAAAAAACATACTCAAACAGTAGTTACAGGGTGGCACTTTTGTTAGACCTGTATTAGGCGCATGGCTTTTCGGACATCTTCCATAGTTTGAGATGCAACTTCACGCGCCTGTTTTGTGCCTGTGATTAAAATATCCATCAACAAATCTTTATTTTCATATTTTGCGCGTCTCTCTCTTACTGGTTCTAAATATTTGTTTATCGCCATAGCTAGCTTTTGCTTAACCTCTACGTCTCCAACTTTTCCTACTAAATATCTCTCTTTAAGTTCTGCGATTTCATCCTTATTAGTATTAAAAATATCATGATAAATAAAAACGGGATTGCCATCAACTTTACCAGGGTCAGTGGCATGTACACGTGATGGATCTGTATACATCCCCATTATTTTTTGTGTCACACTCTTTTCATCTTCATTCAAATAGATACAATTGCCAAGCGATTTGCTCATTTTTGCATTATTGTCTAAACCAACAAGCCTTGCCTGCTCACCTATTAATGCTTCGGGCTCAGGAAAAACCTCCCCATAAATCGAATTAAATCTTCGTACAATTTCTCGAGTCTGCTCAATATGTGGGAGCTGGTCTTCTCCAACAGGAACAAGGTTCGCTTTAAAAACAGTTATATCCGCAGCTTGCGAAATAGGGTACATTAAAAACCCCAAAGGCAAAGATTCTTTAAACTTGGCTTTTTGAGTAATTTCATCCTTAACGGTAGGATTTCGCTCAAGCCTCGCAACAGTAACAAGATTCGCATAAAAAATCGTGAGTTCAGCAATCTCGGAGACAGCCGACTGAAGCAAAAAAGTAACTTTTTTGGGATCTAAACCAAAAGCAATATTATCTTGTAAAACCTGCAAAGTATTATCATGTACTTTAGCAGGATCATCAAAATTATCTGTCAAAGCCTGGACATCGGCTATCAAAACAAAAGTATCATATTCGTCTTGCAATCGGACTCTATTTTCTAAAGAACCAACTGCGTGACCTAGATGTAAAGGGCCTGTAGGTCTATCACCTGTTAAGATCCTCTTCTTCATAAGTTTATTATAAACCATAGTCTTGAGAAATCAGTTTGATTTATTTGCTTCTTGTAGAGAATCATTTAAGTTTCCGAAGTCATTTGTCCTAAATTTCTCCATACGCTCATAAAAATGAGGGTCATCAATAGACGGCCACCTAATATTAAGCATCAAAGAATCTTCATAAACTTTAACTTGATGTGGAGCTCTTGGACGAGAAAACACATAATCACCTTCGGATTCCAATATGAAGCGGGTGCCATTTTGATATGTTAGTTCGACTTTTCCATAAATTAAGACCGTTAAAGTCCGTTGATCATTTTCTGGTATCTTTTTAAAATCACAAAAATAGCCTTTTTGACGCTTACTCCACTTCAACGCAAAATCATTATTTTGGAGGTATGGATCATCACTATTAAAATGTCCAAAAAACCACCCCCCGTATTTTTGGGTATGGGGAATTATGTTTCCTGTTTTAAATTCCATAAGTTTGAATTATAACTAAAAATATAAAGATAAACTACAATTAACTTATGAGAAAAAAATATAATAAATTCAGTCGCCTCATCAAACGTTTGGGACCAGGTTTAATCACAGGCGCCGCTGACGATGATCCCTCAGGCATAGCGACCTACATGCAAACTGGCGCCCAATTTGGATATTCTCAACTTTGGTCAGCATTATTCATGTATCCTTTTATGACTGCGGTACAAGAAGCTTGCGCAAGAATCGGTGCCGTTTCGGGCAAAGGATTGGCCCAAGTTATTAAAGAACATTACAACCAAAAAATTTTATATTTTGCAGTTTCACTCTTGCTTATCGCCAACATAATAAATCTTGGCGCAGATATTGGAGCAATGGCCGCCGCGGCGAGATTAATTATACCTTTAGATTTCACATTTCTTGCAGTATTTTTTACGATTACCATAATAGCGCTTGAATTATATACTCCTTACAAGCTATATTCAAAAATACTTAAATGGCTTACTCTATCACTAATTGCATATCCAATAATCGCCTTTATATCTGTAGAAAACTGGTGGGATGTCTTAAGAAATACATTTATCCCCCGCATTGAATTTTCATTTGAATATATTTTCTTAATTACAGGAGTATTTGGAACAACAATTACTCCCTACATGTTTTTCTGGCAAGCATCCGAAGAAGTCGAAGAAGAACGCCAAAAACATTTAATAACAAGACTTGGTACTGCTAGAATTAACAAAAATGTAATGAAATCGATTCGCATTGATAACGCAATTGGAATGGCATTATCAGAATTTACAACTTGGGCAATAATAATTGTTGGTGCAGCAGTATTACATCAAAATGGGATTTTCAATATTTTGTCAGCAGATCATGCAGCAAGCGCAATCGAGCCCCTCGTTGATGGATTTCCCAATGCAGGATTCTTAGCAAAAGCAATATTTGCTTCGGGGATTATTGGACTTGGGTTTTTATCTATACCAGTACTTTCAGGCTCCGCATCCTATGCTGTAGCAGAGGTTTTCGGATGGAGAGAAGGCTTAGATAAGAAAGTCAAAAAAGCAAAAGGATTTTATGGCATTATTACCATCTCTACCCTAATCGGATTATTTATAAACTTTATCGGCATTAACACATTTGAAGCTTTAGTATACGCAGCAGTATTAAACGGGCTCCTTAGTGCACCTCTTTTGGCAATAATTGCAATGACATCGTCAAATAAAAAAATTATGGGCGAATTTACGGGAGGAAAGCTATCAACAACACTCCTTTGGATAACCGTAATAATAATGGGATTAATGGGACTGGGGACAATAGTTACTTTACTTGTAGACCTAATTTAGTGGTGGCGGCGAGTGGATTTGAACCACTGACCCCGGCGTTATGAATGCCGTGCTCTAACCTCTGAGCTACGCCGCCTAAATCAAAACCATAACCATAGAGCTAAGATATTTTATCATACTAAGCTTGTTTGATTTTGCAAAATCTTTTTTAAATCACTTTCACAACAATTTGATTAGAGAATAGGATATTATTCGAACCCACCCTTGTTTGATTTGGATAAACATCATTCGGAATCCACACACGAAATCTTGCGGGATAGATCCCTGCTGGAACATTTTGCATGATATCCTCTTTTACAGTTACAACCCCATTCTCTGCCCACAACCACTTTCTAGGAATACCGTTTCCAACTTGTGATTCTAACCATCCCGTATAAGATACATTGGTAATCTTTAGATAATATCTTGAACCTCTTGATATAGTAATCTCATTGGTATAATTAACGTTATCATTACTAACTTTTACTTGAAAAACAGGATTGTTGAAATATTGTTTTAGTACCATTGAACGTGTTGGAGTTCTAATAGTATCTGCCCAACAATCACTATCATTCGAACACATTGGAGCAACATTTTCATCTACACCCCCATAATGATTAAAGTTATCGGCTAACATTTTTACCAAACCAACATCCTTCACGAAATAATATGATTCTCTATGAAAATAGTTGTCGCTAAAATTGCCCGTAGTATTATTACCATCTCCCTCATAATAATCCATTCTCAATGCTTGTCCTGTATAATTAAAGCCATTAGGAACTCCCGGATTTTTAATATCAACATAATCCCATTCGGCTCTTAACTTCCAAAACCCGGTTGGTGTGGTTTGGGTTTGCAAATTACATAAAGTCCCCAAGCCTGCCATAAGACCTCCTGTAAGAGACCCGCTATATTCTATAAAAGGGAGATGAGAAAAAGTCCGTCGGCCTAGATTATAATTGGGAACGTTTGGAGAATTTGTTGTAAAAACGTAGTGTCTCTTTGCCTTAGAAGGCGAAGCTCCTGATCCCAAACCTAAGGTTGCATCTCGTTCATATTCTTCAAATCCATATGACCAAATATATTGACTATAGTTTTGGAAATTCCCTTCGTCTGAATAATAATCGGCAATAAACCATCTAAAGTCACGATCCCCCCTAAACCATAGATTGTTGTCGCTATTAAAATTTCGCGGTACGCGGTTTCCCCAGTATGCATAATCATCGCTTTTTGTAATTCTCCATGGAACCATTGTTCGTCCACATATATTTGTTTTCGATTCTATTTGCAAATAAGTCAGCCCTAATTTCACAGGATCATACCAGTGATTTGTACTATTATAAATATATACATTCCCTGGTGTTTGTTTAAAATAATCCAAAGCATTAACGCTTGTATTAGTCGAAGGCGTCGTACTTGAACTGAAAAAAATCTTTACGTTACCACTCCAATCTCCCTGACTACCCTTTGGCCTAACCGCAAATTCTACTGTAGTTTCTGGCCACCCTCTGTCTAGATCAATTCTTGCAATACCATCCTGATCACTTTTATATGGTCCCCATTCGGTTACGATATTAGCCACTCCGTTATTCACAATCTTAACTTCAAAATTTGTTGAACAAGGCCTTCCGTCAGATCCTTTGACATGTAAATAATACTTAGTCGCAATATTCGTCGGTAAACTAACTTCAGTATTCGCGCTAGAGGCTTTACCGTCACTTTAGACCCGCAGATTTAATGGAGTACTACAGGACCCTGTCGTAGTGATAGGATTAGTAGACGGAGTTGTTAACCTAGATTTAGACTGATTGAGGTTCACATTATTTGTCTGTACCCACGCCGCATTCGTAAAAATAACTGATTGACCACTTATTTGAAGGTAAAATATCCCGACCACAGTAATAATAACTATTGCCATTATTAAAAGGGACGCAAGGGCAGAGAATAACTTTGTTTTCATATGTTAATGGTAATATAAATTATGAGGAACATAAAGAGGAAAAAAAATGAAAAGAAACATTATAATTTACACAACATTGAGTCTTATCTTTTTGGCTATCACAAATGGAAACATTCAAGCTATTAAGTCTTCGATTTCAGGGCTAAAGCAATTACAAAACGCAGAAAAAGAACTAGACACAATCAAAACGGATACGGCTATATTGATAAAACAAATTGAATATACAAAAACCGATGATTTTCTTGAGAAAGAGGCATTGAAAAGATTTAGACTTGTAAAAGACCCCTCAACCTTGCTAATTGTAGAGGGGACGAAAACAATAGAACAAAAAGAGGAAGAACAAAAAGCCCAAGAGACTACTACTGAAAATAAAACAACAAGCCAAAAATGGCTCGAATTCTTCAAATTTTAGCGAAAATGCGCGATTTTTTCTTTGATTTTTAACCTCAAATGAGATAGAATATTAATCGTACTTCTTGCCGCGGGGTAGTGGAGTAGTAACCATGCGAGGCTCATAATCTCGAGACCCAGGTGCAAATCCTGGCCCCGCAACCAAATAGAAAAATTATTCCTGCAAAAAATAGTTTGTTTAAAGTTATATAATTGACACTGGCTCAGGGAGGATATAAGATCAACTCATAGTGATTACTTCTTACCTCTTAATTCATATCTTATAATATGACATTACTTACAAAGGCACGCGAACAGTTTATTAATTTTTTATCAGAGCTTTTCTCTGTTAATTTCGATCTGGTTTTATCAGAAAAAGGACGGGCCAAAGCTACCGTCATCGCTTACTCAAAAGACATTGAACAACTCGTAATGTACATCACCGAAAAACAAAACAAGCTTAATACTGGAGACGTTAGCAAATCAGACATAGAGTCATTTTTAAAATACCTTGCTGAGAATAACTACACAAAAAAAACTATAAGCAGAAAAATTAATGCAATAAAAACTTTTTTTAAATACGCAACCGATAATGGGATTATTTCAACTGATCCATCACAGCTAATTCAGCATCCAAAACTAGAACAAAGCGCACCACGAATTTTAAGCAAGCTAGAATATAGAGCCATACGAGATACCGTAAAAGACGATGTAAGAACAAAAGCCATCTTTGAAATATTGCTTCAAACAGGCGTTAAAATTTCAGAACTTCAAAACATACAAGTTGAAAACCTGGTTATAAACAGCGATATAAATCAACCGGGAGCATTAAATGTACCAGGTTCCGAAGAAGGAGAAGGCAGAACAATACCTTTAAACAAATCCGTCCAAGATGCTATTAATGATTATCTAAAAGAAAGACCTCAATCAGAAAATCACAATCTGTTTGTTACAAAAACTGGTAAGCCTTTGTTAGTTAGAAATATTAGAGCAACTCTAGATCGTTACTTTAAACAAGTCGGCCTAGAAGACATTACTGTTAACGATTTAAGACATACTTTTATTGCGGAACACCTTCGAATGGGCGCAAGTGTACTATTGGTTTCTAAAGTTGCAGGACATAAACGACTTTCAACAACCGAAAATTATCTAAAATACATAGAAAGAAAAGAGTCGGGAATAGGAGAATTGGCAGAATTATAAAAACTTAAAAAATAAAGTCCTTTCAAAATTTAATTTTTCATAGTTTCATAGAATAGTTAGTTTGATAAACGCTACCAATTGGCGCGCATCGGCATCACAAGATAAAAGTAGTTTGGATTTTCATTAATCTTAAACAACCCAGGTTTTAGAGGTTCAAGAGTATTAAACGAAAGTTCGGTATCCTCAATGTTATTAACAAGATCTAAAATATACTTTGCATTAAAAGCAATTTGTATATCGTCTCCTGTAAAATCCCCTGTAATTCGCACCGTATTACTCCCTGCTTCCGTTGGCTGAGATAAAACCTCAATCTTCTCTTCGCTCCCAGTTATTTTAATCATGTTTCCAGATTCTCTTGAAAAAATACTTGCAAGTTTTAGAGCACTTCCAAGCTCTGATGACATAAATTTCATTTCTGTTGTAAATGATTCAGGAATAACCGCTTCATAATCAGGAAAATCACCTTCTAGTAACCTTATCTGTGCCTCCATATCCTCAACCTTTACCGTAGCAACATTTCGTTCCATGTTAATATTTAAAACAATTTCTTCAGATGCAGGTGCGAATGCTTTGACAACATCTGCAAGATATTTTCCTGGAATTACACATTTCACTTCGGTTTCAAACAATTTATTCAGATCTAACTTATATTCAGCCATTCTAAAACCATCTGTTGCTGCAATCGTTAATAAGTTATTTTGAGCTTTCAAATAGATGCCAGTTAGAATAGGCCGTGATTCATCAGTCGCAACAGTGAAAACTATTTTTGAAACGGCATCAAGAAAATCTTTAGATTTTAATTTTATTGTTTGCCCTTGCGTATCTGCTTCAATCGAGGGGAACTCATATGCAGGCATTCCACTAAAATTTGCTTTAGCTTTTGAAGTCGAGGCTTTTAGAACAGACCCTGTTAATGCAAAATCAATTGTTTCATCTTTAACTTGCGTAACAAATTCAGTTAATATTTTTGCAGGAACAGTATACTCCCCTTGCTCGTCGATTTTTGCACCAAGCCAAACAGAAATAGTCATTTGTAAATCAGAAGCAGTAAGTTTTAATCTTCCTTTTTCAGTTCGCATTAAAACATTAGCAAGCATAGGCAACGATACTCTTGGGTTCACAGCTTTATTAACAATTGTTAAAGCTTTTACCAAATTGCTTTGCTTAACTGTCAGTTTCATATTAGCTGTTATCTTTAAAACTTATAATAACTCTTCGTTCTTTACCTTCGCCTTCTGAAAACGAAACGAGATCTTCAGATTCGGAAACTCGTTCATGTACAAGTTTTCTTTCGTAAGCACTCATTGGATACAATGCTATTGCTTTTTTACTTGAGTGAGCTTTTTCTATCGCACTATCAGCAATTTCAATTATTTTTCTTCTTCTTTCTTCTCTATAATCTCCTACATCTAAAACGAGATCGATTTTCTCTTGGAATTCTCTTAATAAGATTACATCAACAATGTGTTGAATTGATCTTAATGTATTGCCATGGTAACCGATTAACAGACTATCATCCGTTGACTTAATCTTTACAAATAATTGTGCAGGTTTGCCTTCTTCTTCGCTGTACTCGAATTCGATTTTAACATGAACACCTGTGGGTTCTAATAATCTTTCTAAAATTTCTTGGGTTTTATTTTGAAGTAACTCCTGCTCCATTTGTTATTTCCTTTACTGTATTTGTTTTATCCGTCTCTCGATTTAAAAGCAAATACTGAATTAAACTTATAACTGTTGAGACAAGCCAATAAACTGACAGACCTGCGGGCAATGTCATACCAATAAAAAAGGTCATCAGCGGGAATGTATATATCATTCCTTCCTGCATATTATACATAAAGTCATCTTTAGTGTCAGGCGTTGTTTTTGCGATATCTTCAGAAACCTTATTTGATTTTTGCATAACCTTCGACATAAAGAACTGGGCTATTGCAGCTACTAGTGGAAGCGTATAGGTCTTATCAACCGACGCTAGATCATAAAATAAAAATTGTGTATTAAAAGTTTGCCCAACCTCGAGTTTTAAATATTCAAAAGAATAAAGTGCATCAACAACACTTTGAGATATCATTCCGTTTGAGTTTAGAAAATCTATAAAAACCCGGTACAAAACAATAAATAATATTAGTTGGATAATTTGTGGCAAACACCCCGATGCAGGATTTATTCCATGCGCTTTATATAATTCCATTTGCTTTTGTGCCTGAACCTGTCTGTCTTTATATTTATCTTTAATTTTTCGAAGTTCTGGTGCTATTTCTTTTTGCTTTTTAGCCATCAATAGTGATGGTTTAGTTAAAGGATAAGTCGCAATTTTAATAACGATAGTAATGGCAATGATAGCAAGCCCAAGATTCTCACCTAAAAGATGATAGAAAAGAACCAATAAATTTAATATTGGTTGGTAAAGTGTTCCAAAAAAAAGATCAGAAAAGATCATATTTCTATTTTACAGGATCATAACCACCCTTTGTGAAAGGATTACAACGAAGAATCCTCCAGATGCCCATTAACCCGCCTTTAATTAATCCATACTTTTCTATTGCTTGATATGTATATTCAGAGCAATAGGGTTCAAACCGGCAGACATGAACGCCTGCTTTTTTAAGAATAATACCCTGGTCAAACGACAGCCACTTTTGATAGAAGCGAATAAGATTCAGTGCCAATTTTTTCAACATCGACTGCTATTTTATCATTTTCTTTAAGTAAACGCTTTTTGGGAATTATTACAAACCAACCGTATTTACCTTCTTTTATGAAAGCATACACACCTTTTGCGATAGCTCTTTTCAGCTTATTTCTCACAGTGGATTTTTTGCAAAATCTATTTGAAATAACAATGCAAAACAAGGGATTCGTACCGGTTTCGAATGCACTTTTTATAATATTTGTCCTATTGTTTTGTTCAATCTCTGGGAATACTAAAAGATATTTTACAAGCAGAAATTCATTTTCGAGCGTTTCGCCGTATTTTAAAGTGAAATATGGTTTATTTAAGCTATATTTTCGTGAATACAAGGTATTTATGACTTTTTACCACGATTTATGGTAAGTCTAACTCGACCCTTTAATCGGCGTCTTTTCAAGACATTTCTGCCATTTTTAGTGGACATTCGTTTTAAAAATCCGTGTTTGCGATTTCCTCTTTTAACTTTTGGTTGCCAGGTTCTCTTTGCCATAACTGGTAGATTTTAGCATAGTAATTGACTTTTCATCAACTACCGAGATCTCGGATTTAAAAGCGGGCATAAACTCGTCACCTTTTTCGATAATTGATTTTTTAGCGTTCTCAAAATTTATCTCATGATCAGTAGGATAAGCAGAGATATTCGTGATAAAATCGGCGGTACCAACAGGATATAACCTAATTTCCGCCTTATTAAGATCTATGAGTGAAGAAGAAATAACTTCTAAACTAACTAAAAATAATTCAGTAGGATATTTACCAACTAAATCTTGATCTTCGCATTTATAATCATCAGCTTGAAAACTTGTCGGGAATTTATTTTGCTCTGGAACATTGCAATAGATAGGAGAAACTTTTGCTACCTGCCCTACTAATTTATTATCAGAAAAAATCCCAGCGACATATTTATAAAAAAATCTTTCGCGACACTCTTCATAATTACACATAGCGTTTCTAAACACTTGCGGAGAAGATATAAATAAATGAGCGGTGTATTTAATTAAAGGGTTCGTTCCTTCTCGTATTTCGGAGGTTAGGATTTCGCCGAAAAGACTTCCATCAGGTTTTTCTATCTTATACCTTTTGTTTAACTGAGATTGTATTGCCGACAATCTTTTTTTATATACTACTTCGCGAGCCAAAAGAAAGACAGAAAACCCAATTACTACAAGCAAAAATGCAATTATTGAAATCCTTATTATTTTTTTATCGAGGATATTTTTATTCATTGCGTATTGCATCAAGGCCAGAGATTTTTCCGGCACGTTTGGCAGGATAAATTCCTGTCAAAATTCCAATAATAATTGATATCCCAACCATCACGAATACTAATAGGGGTGGGACTAAAAACAGACTAACATATTCCGTGCGTTTAATTGCAAAAACTAAAAGATTAACAAAAAGGCCTGAAAAGATTCCAAAAAGAATTCCACCAATCCCTCCAACAGTTGCAATAAAAATCGATTCAATTAAAAAGAGTTTTGTAACATCCATATTTGTTGTTCCAAGCGTTTTCATAACCCCAACTTCACGCGTCCGTTCAAGCAAAGAAACGGTTAAAGTATTTACCATTCCAACAATTGCAACCACTAAAGCCATCACCCCCATAAACCCCAGAAGAATTCGGATCAAATTAAATAATTTATTAACTTGTT
>CAZFZJ010000019.1:15037-16271 GCA_964523665.1 uncultured Candidatus Saccharibacteria bacterium | reverse complement strand
AGCCATAGACAATAGTTCTAAATCTAGTACCTCTAAAGTGTTACCTATGTACCCGGCCCATACGTCACAATCGCCCGACGGCGAAAGTGACCCAAAAGAGGAACCCTCGTCCCGGGTTTCTCTTTTCTCATCAATTACTCATCTGAGTAATTGATTTACATATATATGTTAAAAGAACTCATAAAAACCGGTAGGTATAGATTGCAAAGGCAATTCGTTTTTACGAATTGATATTTCACTCCATTCGAGTGTATATATTTCCTTTTCTTTCTAACCTACCGGTACGTTCTTCAACTATTCTTCTTTTTCAAATAACATCTATACTTAATCTAATGCCTAAAAGGGTTTTATTTTTAATCAGCGATACTGGCGGTGGTCATCGTGCCAGCGCAAATGCTTTGGTTGATGCTTTTAATAAGTATTATCCTCGTAAATATAAATCGGAAATCGTCGATGTATTAGTCGATTACACATTCTTCCCCTTAAATAAAGCTCATCAGATTTATTCTTATTTGAGCATTGAAATGCCGTTTCTATGGAAGCTGCTTTTCAGTTCTCAACATTCTCCTATCCTTACTAAAGGGATGTCTAAGTTTGTATCCAAATTAATTTACTTTAGACTTCTTAGAAAGATTAAATCCTATAAACCAGATTTAATAGTATCTGTACATCCGTTGGTACAGGAATTAACTCTTGAATGCTTAAAACATTACGATAAAAAGATTCCATTTGCTGTTGTATGCACCGACTTAGCAGGAGGTCATAACCTTTGGTTTAACAAGCATGTTGATGCTTTATATGTTGGTAGTAATGAATTAGCAAAAACCGCAAAAGAGATGGGTGTTGATAAAAAGAAAATCTACAATTTGGGATTGCCAATTCGTGAACAGTTTTCTGAGAGGTATGAGTCAAGGGGCGATTTGCCGACATTGTTAATATTTGGCGGCGGAGATGGTGTAGGCCCTGTCGAGCAAATCGCATATGAATGCAACAAAGTTTTTATTAAAGATGATAAAGCAATTGGTCAGCTAGCAATAATATGTGGTCGAAACGATTACCTAAAACGAAAACTCGATAAAGTAAATTGGAAAATCCCTGTTAAAACACATGGATATGTAAAAAATGTTTCTAAAATAATGCAATCATCAGATCTAGTTGCAACAAAAGCAGGGCCGGGTAGTTTAGCCGAATGCTTTGCAACAAATCTCCCTATTATCATCTACGGATTCATCCC
>CAZFZJ010000019.1:14079-15002 GCA_964523665.1 uncultured Candidatus Saccharibacteria bacterium | reverse complement strand
TATATAAAAGATCCAAAACTGATTGCCAAAAAAGCAGTTGAATTATTTGAGGATAAAAAAACACTTTTAAAACTTAGCCAAAATTCTGGAGCACTTAAAAAAGTTAACGCTGCGAAAAAGATTGTGGAAAGTGTTATAAAAAATATTTGAAAAGATACGGATAAACGTTAATATAAAATTATGCAATCTATTTCATCAATTATTGAAAGAGAGCCAGTTTGTACATCAGAAGAAGGTTATACTTCACCGTATACTGAGTTTAGCGGTCAGAAATTGCTTGGCCCAAAGGAGCTTGGCCCTGCAGGCACTGATATCTGGAGAGATCCGTCTGGGGGTATAGATTTAGAATTAGCGGATTTAGCTTCTCGTGAAGTATTATCCCAGGGAGATGAATTAGTTATTGATTTAATTCAAGGAATTCGAGAAAAAATACCACCCAGTCGGAGAGGGCTTAGGAGATTTAATCCTACATCCTATATTGGGGATCAGGCTACCTTTGCAATGCTTACTGTATTTCCTGCGTGGTTAGCAGTAGGTCCGCGAAGTGGAGATCCGCAAATTGATAGAATTGCTTTATCTATTGTTGGAGGGACAAGTTTAGGATCGTTGCTTGCTTCCACTATTATTCGGTTGGTGGTGCGAATAAAGAAATAAATATTTTATGGATATTGCTCATCTCAAAACCGAACTTATAAATCTTTTTATATCCGATGGATTGTCAAAGGAAGACTCTTTAAAATTGGTTGAGCAGATTTTTATTGCGGTTGGAATCAAATATTATGAAGTGGCTATGAATAAAATGAATCCAAAAGAAAAGCGGGCACTTATAGATAAATTAGTTTTTACGGATATCAGTGGTTCAGATAATAAAATAAATCTTATACGTGAAATAGTTGGCGAAAAGACTAACCAACAATTCGTTC
>CAZFZJ010000019.1:10045-14042 GCA_964523665.1 uncultured Candidatus Saccharibacteria bacterium | reverse complement strand
CGCTTACAAAAGCGATCTTTAGTAAGCTAGGTTGTTTGGATATCTGCTAGCTATATCGCAAATGGATTCACGCACTTAATCTCTTTTATATATTCAAAATCTTTAACATTATTTGTGGCGATTATATCTATGCCATTTGCGATTGCAGTTGAGGCTAACCATAAGTCAAATATTTTATTACTCGTAGGTTCATATTTTTTATTTAGTTTTTTGTACACCGCCCATGTGGATGCGTCTTCGTATATTAGTTCCATTTCGCTCATAAATACATCAATTGCCTCATAGATAACTTGATTCTGAGACTTATTTGTTGGTTTTGAAACAATCCTCTGAAATTCAAGAATATTTTGTGTGGAAATATAAGCAGATGCTCCTGATTCTAGAATTGAAGAGATGAACTCAATTGACAGTAGATGATTCTCACTATTTGGAGTTACGGAATAAACAAGAATATTTGTATCGATTAAATATCTCTTATCTGGATGAATCACCATAGATTTGGTCTCTATCAAAGGTACTGTTTGCATAGTCCTGTGGGAGGTCTAGTTTTGGTAGTTTATCCCTAAAAGATTTTGTTCTTGTGGTTTTTTCATTTTGAAAGGACCTCTTCTCGATTAAGAGTTCCAATCCCCAGTTAATGACCTGTTGAAGGCTAGTATTTTTTTCTTGGCTGTATTTTTTAGCGGCCTTTAAAAGTTTTGGTTCTATTCTTACCGTTGTTCTTGGATATTCCATTTTTTTATTGTATGTCGTCATGATGACATGGTCAAGCCTCTTCGAGAAGATAGTTTTTATGACAAGAAGTGAACCATCAGTAGTTTTAGTCGATTTTGATGAATGTAAAGGCTATGGAAATAGCCAAAAAGTAAAAAAAGACCAATATCGTAAAGATTTGATGAATGTAAGTAATTGGACCGAAAAGGATCTAGAAGATTATCTAAGACTTAGATCTGAATTTGATAACAGAACTTATGAGTAATGCAATTTTATATAACGTTACTGAAGCTTATTCTGGATTGATCGTTTATAAATTACTTACCCTTTACCCAGTCGATAAGTACTTTCCTTACTGCATTTTAAACGGTTCTTGATTCTTTCTTTGCTTTACGAGAAATGGCTTCTTTTAAAGCCGGCTCGACTTTAACATGAATTATTTCTTCCTTTTTTTTATCCTTTTCGAGTTCTGCAATAATTTCAGCCTCTGTCCAGTCTTTTAACACGGTATGGGAATCCCAGAAATTTGCCTCTTCTTCATAGGATTTAAAAGGTGGTATTGGTTTAAAAACGTATTTTTTAGACATCTTTATTTTTTCTATATACAGCACGCTCTTCTTTAGAAGCATCACGTGCAGTAACTAAAGTAAACTTCTTATTATCCTCCGCAACGACGACAGAAAGAATTCGCTTTCCACATCTACCGATTAGTCTGTATCTGTTTTTTGCATATTTACCATCTAAGACTATTCTTTGTTTGTCAGTGAAAATTTCCATAACATGTCCTTTTAATATTCCGTGTTTTTGAATATGCTCTAAACTCGAAGAGGTACATCTTATTTTCGACTTAACGATATTTTTACCTTGGATCACATTGCAAAAGTATCACAATGTATCACCTTATGCAACGAATGGTTTGTTCCTATATAATATCCACATGACATCAAAAGAAATACGCCGACGATTTTTAGATTATTTTGTAAAAGTTTTAGCCGATCGAAACATGGCTCATGTTGAGGTTGCCTCAAGCCCGTTGGTTCCTGAAAATCATCCAACACTTCTTTTTACAAATTCGGGTATGGTGCAGTTCACGCCTTATTTTTTAGGTGAAAAAGACCCTGTAAAAGATTTTGGTTCTAAAAGATTATGCTCTGCCCAAAAATGTATTAGAACCGGTGATTTAGATGTTATTGGCACTAGCAAATACCACTTAACTTATTTTGAAATGTTAGGAAATTGGTCTATTGGAGATTATGGCAAAAAAGAAGCGGTCGAGTTCGCTTATGATTTATTAACAAATAAAGATTATGGATTTGGATTAGATGGTTCAAGATTTTATCCTACCGTATTTGAAGGAAACGAAGAAGCTCCAGCTGATATCGAAACAATAGAAGCTTGGAAATCTGTTGGTATTTCTGAAAATAAAATTTGCAAATTACCCGCATCTGAAAATTGGTGGGCTCCAGGACCAGTTGGGCCTTGTGGACCTTGTACTGAGGTTTTGTATGACCGAGGCCCTGAATTTGGCCCAGAAGAAGCTGTTCCTGGTATGACTGATAACCCAAGATATTTAGAAATTTGGAATGCCGGTGTCTTTATGCAATTCAATCGTGATCAGAGCGGAAAGTTATCTCCACTTCCTGCGCTTTCGGTTGATACGGGTTCAGGTTTAGAACGAATGTGTACGCTAGTTCAAGGAGTTGATTCTGTCTATGAAACAGATGTTTTTGCTCCACTGATTGATCTACTTGAACCATCTCCATCAATTGATCCAATTTATGCAAGAAGAGTTGCAGATCATATCAGAACAGTCACATTTTTGATAGCCGAAAATTTATATCCCTCAAACAAAGATCAAGGTTATGTTCTTCGAAGGCTCATTAGGAGAATTTACGATGATTTAGTTTGGAAACTAGGGAAAGATAGTTCTTTAATGGTGGGTTTAGCACAAGTTGTTATAGAAAAAAATAAAGATGCATATCCCGATGTCGATCGTTTCACGCATATTGCATCTGTAATTAATACCGAAGTTGATTTGTACAAAAAAACAGCCGATCGAACACGAAATTACATAATTCGGGCCTTTGTTAATAAAAACCTTAAAAAGATTGAAAACCCATTTGATATTTATCAATCACAAGGTGCTTCAAGAGACTTGATTGAAAATATTGCACAGGAGCAAGGCTTAGATGTTGATTTTACTAATTTTGATGAACGATTAGAGCAACATCAAGAGTTATCAAGATCACAAATGGCAGGTAGGTTCAAAGGAGGATTAGGTGATGCAACCGAAGAAACCACACGACTTCACACCGCAACACATTTACTTCACCGTGCTTTGCAAATTGTTTTAGGTGATCATGTAGGTCAAATGGGAAGTAATATTACTCCAGAAAGACTTCGATTTGATTTCTCTCATTCAGAAAAAATGACACCTGAGCAACTAAAAGAGGTGGAGGATTTGGTAAATCAGAAAATTAGTGAATCATTGCCTGTAAATCAGGTGATCTTGCCAAAAGAGGAAGCTGAAAAATCTGGAGCAATGCATTTCTTCAAAGAAAAATATGGAGATGAAGTAAGCATCTATTTTATTGGGGGCTCTCTTGAAAATGCTTGGTCAAAAGAGTTTTGTGGAGGTCCTCATGTAACAAATACATCAGACCTTGGGAAATTTAAGATCTTAAAAGAAGAATCTGTCGCAAAAGGTGTACGTAGAATTAAAGCTATTCTTGAGCTTAAAAATTAAGTTTAAATCCTGCTAGAATTAATTATATATGGATACCGCAGTTCAATTGGTTTTAACCCTTATGTCACTTATGGGAGTTATGATGACTGCGGTTGGGCTTCCTGGGTTAATTGTAATACTCGTCACCCTTTTAATTTATGGAGTTTATGTGGATTTTTCTGAACCTACAATGTGGGTTTATATCACAATTGCTTCGGTTGCCTTATTCGCAACGTTTATTGATAACCTTGCAACGGTTGTTGGAGCGAGAAAATTCGGAGCGTCAAAATATGGGATGATGGGAGCTTTTATTGGAGGATTAATCGGGTTTTTCTTATTCCCTCCTATTGGTGCATTGATCGGTTCTTTTGTTGGGGCTTTTTTAGTCGATTTGATAAATAAAAAGAATCCTAAAAAAGCCTTGTATAGCGCTACGGGAACAATGGTTGGTTGTGTCACAGGAATTTTTATAAAACTCTTTATTGCAATGATATTATTCGGGTGGCTTATGTTTATTGTGTGGTAGAATTATTCTGTGAAACTGCCCAATAAACTTAA
>CAZFZJ010000019.1:7812-10035 GCA_964523665.1 uncultured Candidatus Saccharibacteria bacterium | reverse complement strand
CCAGTTCAGCTCAAAAATCCAAATCGGATTTTTTGGTTTTAGATATTACAGATCAATCGGTTAAAAGCTTATATGTCGAAGGTGAAAAGAAACCATATTCTGTAAAAGGGGTTTCTGTCAAAAGTAATTTTGAACCATCAGAAAAAGAAGCAAGAATAAATCATGCTATACGCGAATGTTTTGTTCAGGCTGATTCTCAAACTTCAAATGCAATCATCGGTTTAGGTGGACCAAATGTTTTTGGTTTCATGTTGATTGTAAAAATAAACAGAAAAGAACCATTAAAGCCCATCACAGATAAAGAGCTTCAATCTTATTATGGTCGAATTCGTGAAATCGCCTACAAACAAGCAAAAGTCATGTGGAATTTATATCATCCAGAAGATTCTGAATTTGCTCCACTTGATTTAGTTGTTACTTCCTTTGGTATAGAAGACGGCAAAATTGAGGACCCTGTTGGGAAAGCATCACCATACGTTCAAATTGCAGTCTTTAGCTCATATGCTCAGAAGGATTTTTATAATTCAATACTTGGTGTATTAGATACTTGCGATGTCTCTCCGCTAACAGTCACAACAACTTTGTATTCACAAGTTAAATTACTTTCTGAACAGAATAAAAATTACATACTTGTTGATGTAGGTGGCGAATATACTGATGTGGCAGTAATATTTGGCAAAGATATTGTGCAAACAAAATCATTCCAAATTGCTGGTAATTATCTGACTAAATATATGGCAGACAGATTAGGTTTAGATTTCAAAAAAGCACAAGGCAAAAAAGAAGCTTATTCTATGCATACCATCCCCGATGATGAAGTAGATAAAATTAGTGATATTTTATACGAAGCCGGTAAAGATTGGCGAATTGCTTTTGCATCTGCTTTGGGTTCTATGACTGGAATTAAAAGTTTCCCCAATAAAATCTTTTTAAGTGGGGGAGGCTCAAATATAGAAGTAGTAGAAGAGTTACTTTATGAAGATGGATGGAACGAATCGATCCCTTTTGGCGAAAAACTTGAAATTCATCGAGTCGATAGTAAACTTTGGGAATCCGTTATAGAGGACGAATTAAAGTTATTAACAGGTTCTATGCTTTTTGTACCCGCAAGTTTGTGTGCAATAAAGCTTGAACTTGATGGAGAATAATGCAAATAAATGCAGATAAATCATACGACATATACAAGATAATTCAGGAAATAAAAGAATCAGCAGATTCAGAAATTACTGTATCTTTTTCTAAAGATTGTGAAGTATATAAAAACGCATCAAATTTGCTCATCATTAAACATATTATCGAAGAGTTAGACAAAAGCGTTACTTTTTTGACTGAAAATCCAAATCATACTGAATTTATTAATAATGTAAACGAAAACCGAATTGAATTTATAAATCCTGAGATTGATATATCACATGAATCAGTATCTAAATCGCTATCCCCTGCAGGTTTATTATCAATGCTCCCAAATCCCATGAGCCTATTAAAACGAAGTAAAAAAGATGATGGAGTTGTTGTAAATGACCCTGATTCACAAATTGATCATAATGTTATTGCATATAGCGAATCGAGAGTAAAAAAACTTATCAAACCAATTATTATTCTTTCTGTAGTCTTTGGCGCACTTGTAGGCCTTTTTTATATGGCCATGTATTTTGTTCCTTCTGCAACTGTAATTATTAACTTAAAAACAGATACATTAGTTAAGCTATTAGAAGTAAAAGCGATAAAAAATGGGGATGTTAGTGTCGAAAAACGAACTATCCCCGCAATTGAAATTCAAGTTTCTGAATCAGAAACGCAATCATCAAAAACCACTGGTAAAAAAATAGATGGAGTAAAAGCAGAGGGAAAAGTCACTCTTACTAACAAAAAAGGTAGTGATGTGAAGATCAAGAAAGGTACAGAACTAAAATTAATATCATCAAAAGATGAATCTTTAAAATATGTTACAACCGAAGAAGTAACTGTCTCAAAAAAGACAGAGGAAGATGATCCTGATAATCCTGGTGAAAAAATAACTACATTTGGATCTAAAGAAGTAAAAGTTGAAGCGGTTAATTTTGGGGAGAATTATAATTTAGATAAGGGAGAGAAATTTGAGGTAGGAGATTATGATACAGATGAGGTAATAGCTGAAAATGACAAGGAAAAATTTGAAGGCGGTAAATTAGATGAAAAGCTCGTCGTATCTCAAACTGATATGGATAATTTAAAGAAATCCGT
>CAZFZJ010000019.1:7198-7793 GCA_964523665.1 uncultured Candidatus Saccharibacteria bacterium | reverse complement strand
ACGGCAAGTCAAAAAAAAGCTGGTTGAGGCTTTAAAGAGAAAGATAATTTCAACTCAAAAGCTTATGGATTCAACAATTAAGTATGAAACTACATCTGCCAACTATAACAAGAAATTAGATGAAGAAGGTGAGGATTTATCATTAACTGTAGTCATGACGGCCACAGCCATAGCATATTCAGAAGAAGACTTAGATGCAGTTGTAAAAGAAGCGGCAAAGACAGTTGTTCCTGAAGAATTCAATTTAGATGGCGAAAATATTGGTTATGAAGTAGTGGCGACTATGGATCCCACTTCTAGTGATACTATAAATTTGCAGGTTAAGCTAAGAAGCTATATTTTCCCGAAAGTTGATCTAGAGCAAGTGAGAAGAAATTTGGCGGGTAAATCATTATTAGACGCACAGAATTATATAAATGATCTACAAAATGTGGCAGGTTTTGAAATTAATGTCACGCCACAACTTCCTGCATTTTTGATGAGAATGCCCGTTAGAGCCGAAAATATTCGAGTTAAAATCGAAAAATAGTATAATTTCAGGATGAAAAAACTTCTGGGTATAGATTATGGAACAAAAAATATCGGAATTTCCATT
>CAZFZJ010000019.1:0-7182 GCA_964523665.1 uncultured Candidatus Saccharibacteria bacterium | reverse complement strand
TTGGTAAGAATGGTTTTGTTAGTCCAGAATGCTCCTTCGCATACAAAGAAAATCATCCACTAGAAAAAGAAGTTATTGCAAAGATTGCAGGCATAATAATTGAAGAGCATATTGATATTATCGTGATAGGTGAACCTATGGCACATAAATCCCCTTTAGCAAAATCGATTGAATCTTTTCGAAAAAAGCTGAAACAAAGAATTCTTTCAATAGATTCAAATTATTCATTTGAGATTACTTCTTTTGAGGAGTACAAAAGTTCTGACGAATCGGTAGGAGAAATGATTAGATTTGGTGTGTCACAAAAGAATCGATCAGATGATCATGCATTTGCGGCTGCTAAGATTTTATCGGATTATATGAAGCAATTTCCTTCTTAGCCCAGTTTAATAAAGATTGGGTATCTTCAAATCTTTTTTCTGACCCTAAAATTATTATTAAGATTTCATGATTTCTGTCTGAATATAGATAGCTAAGACATTCTCCTGCCTTTTCGGTGTATCCGGTTTTTATACCAATAGTTCCGGGAATTGTCTTAAGTAGATCGTTTGTGGTTTCGAATTTATAAACTGTCGATGAATTTTGTGGAGTGATATCTATAATTTGTGTTCCAATAATTTTTCTAAGGACGCTATTTTTAAGGACCTCTTCTGATAAAATTTTAATATCATCGATTGTTGAAACTTGTTGGTCACCAGCGTCAAAGCCGATCACATTTTGGAATTTGGTATTAAACATTCCCAGTTTTTTGGCCTTTCGATTCATCTTTTGTACAAAATCAGTTGGATTTTCAAGATTAGCTATCGCACATCCTGCATCTGCGCCTGATTTGACAAGTAATCCGTATAGGAGATCTTGCAACGAAAAGATTTGGTCTTTTTCAATGCCGACATTGCTTCCATCTTTTACATTTACGCATCCCGCTGGAACTGTAACTTTTTGATCTAGGTCGTATTCATCAAGAGCTACAAGTGCAGTCATGAGTTTTGTTATCGATGCCATTGGCAAAATTTGATTTCTGTTTTTGGTGGTTACCTCGACAAATTCTGCGTTGCTTCCTTGTTTTTTATCTTTAAAAAAGATTCCATACGATTTACCAGTTACATCTGGTGCTGTTGTTTTTGGAGTGAAAACATGTTCCTTAGAATTCTCTGAATTTTGTATTGCCAGGACCATAGGATTTTGTTCCATATTAGTAGGGGGTGTTTTCATATATCCTAATGGGTATTTTTCGTGATAGATAATCCCACCAGAGATCAATAATCCATATGCTACTGCTACTAAGATAAATGACATTCTAAAGCGTCTTTTTGTGGTTTGCGTTTTATGAATTTCTTGCTTTTGTTTAGAGGGCTTTTCTCTTTTTATATTTTGTTTTTTAAATAGTGAAAAGCCCCTAAATCCCATTCGTTTCTTTGCAACTTTTTGTTGTTTAGGTAATACTGTATGAGGTTTTTGCTCTTCAATAAGTTGTGGTTCTTCCACTTTACGATCGAGTGATTGGGGTTCTTTAGCTTCGGAGGTCTCGACTTTGGTTTCGACCACATTGTTAGGGGTTTGCTCTTCTTTAACAGGCTCAATTTCTTCTTTGGGAATCTCTTTGACAGGTTCCTCTTTTGTTGGAGCATTCAACAATTTCTGATTTTCTGCTTTAGTTGCCTCTTTTTTGACTTCTTTTATAGATTCCTGTGTTTTATTTTTCTTGGCCATTAATCTTTAGCAAATGAACTAACAATTGGATTTACAATATTTTGCCAGTCTTCGCATCTCATCCGAATACTTATCGATTTATCGCCCGCATTAAATTCGATCTCTTCTAATTTTAATAGATTTTCATCAACATAGACAGGGATACTTGGCTCAAACAAGCTTCCAAAAGGTGGGACACCCCCGGGTTCGGCTGATGAGATTAATAAAACCTCCTCAGGAGAGGCCATTTTTAGCTTATTTACGTTATATTCCCTCTTAAATTTATCTTTGTCGACTTTTAGATGACCTTGAATAATAAGCTGTATTGGTTTGTCATCTGCCATAAATATAAGTGCTTTTGCTCCCTCACTTAGCTTATTTCCCCTGACTTTTGCTGCCTCTTCGCTAGTTCTCACTGGTTTATGTCTAAATTCCTTATATCCCACTTTCGCGTTTTGAAGGACCTCTATAATTCGCTCGTATAAACTTTGCATTGTAATATTTTATCAGGGATCCTAAATAAACAGGAATCTTTTAATCCTTGGCATTTTTATGAATTTAAAAATGATTCCACATTATATAGAGATTCGTATTGTGAATTTGAGAATCAGGTAATATAAGCGTATGGAAGAAAAAAATCCACAAACTGTTTCGTCTCGTATTAAAGAAGCTCCGATTCCGGGAATTAGAACGCGAATAAAGTGGGAGTATATTTTGATAGTGATATTAATGGTCCCAGCCGTTTTATATGTTGTCGATTATATAAAAAGATCTACTGAAGTGAAGCAAGAGATATCGGTTGAGGAAGTTCAAGAAGCACCAAAAGAAGAGGTTAGTGTACCCAAGCCTGTTGATGATACTATTTTTAATTCATCAGCATTTGGGACGAAAATTAATGATTGGAAAAAGCCTGAATCGAGTTCAAAAGGAATTATTTTTTTGAATCAGCAGGAAAATAGTGCTTACTTATATCAGATGAATACAGCAAAAGTCTTGCCGATTCCTGGTGCAAAGGGTAGTAATAGTGGAGTATCTGACTATGGAGAGACGTCTCCGGTTAGCAGTCCAGATCGAATGTATTCAGTATTTTTAGGTGACAAAGATTATGTATATTTGATATCGAATGATTCACTTGAAAGCGTAAGGGTTTCAGATGTCCCTGCAACGTATATAACGGGGTGGATGGGTGATTCAAAGCGGTTTATATATTATGTTGGGGAAGACGATATTATCTCTCGAACAGAAAATAAGTCGGGTGGGAATTTCTCGCGAGAAAAATTTGTTATGGAAAATAAAGTTGCGGGATTTTATCTGTTTAATATCGAAACAGGAGAAACAATTTATCTTTATCCTGTTAATAATGTGAAAGCAATTATCGGTTCAGATCGTGTTCTTGTTAATCTGAATAATTCGGTTGGTAGCTATGTGGTTTTTAATGTTGATACCTTTGAAGCAGATTATAAGACTCTTGAAAATACGGGGAAAGATATAAATGGATTAAACCAGATTGTGACCACTGAAAAGGGTGATAAGTGGAGTTATTCTTATTCGTATAACTCGGTTAGTGATACGAATATTATTTATGCAAATTATGCTATATTGCCTAATAATGATGGATCAGGATATACGTTTGTGGAACAGGGGTCTTGGGGTGCATATCAGTGGCCAAAATTTTCACTTGATGGAACTAAGATTATGTTTGTGAAAAATCCAAATGTGATTGGAAGCGAGGTTTATGTATATAACATTGCCGAAAAAACTTCCAAAAAAGTTGCCGTTGGTTTTGAAGGTGATTGGATAGATAGCGAGATGATTTTGGTAAAAACCCGTGATTCTTATGATGGCCCTGCGAGATTTTCAGTTGTAAACATCACTACTGGTGACGCACAGGGTTTATCCTTACCATAGGGTTTATCCTAAATTTTAATACTCAAAATATTACTTTGTTTGTAGGCTTTTTATTTTTAGTTAATTCTTTTGTTAAATTGGCTGAATTTTTAGTGCGCCGCTACGCGGCGCACTAATCTTCTGTTTTGCCCAGTTTAGGATAAACCTTGGTACAAGGATAAACCCTAGGGTTTGAGGCGTTTGACATCGCGGGGCAAGTATGTAGCTTCGCGAATGTTTGGCAAGTCGAGCATTTGCATTACAATACGTCCTGGACCAATACCGGCTCCACCGTGTGGTGGGCATCCAAATCTAAAAAATTGAACATAATCTGCAAGTCCGCCTTCAATTTTCATCCCTTTTTCTTTTGCTTGTTTTACCAAAACATCATACCGATGTTCTCTTTGAGCTCCGGTTGTAATCTCTAAGCCTTTATATAGTAGATCGAATGACTTTGTAGTATCAGGTTTATCTTCATGTCTCATATGATAGAAAGGTCTAATACTGATATGATAATCGGTTACGAACACATATTCTGATCCTGTTTCTTTTTCAATAATCCTTCCGATTTCTTTTTCTTCATCGGGGCTAAAGTCGTGTTCTTTTTCTCCTATTATCCCAGCAGCTTTCAATTTTGTTTTTGCTTCGGCCATTGTGATTCGGGGGAATGGCCTTGCAGGAACTTTTAGATTTAAGCCAAGCCGTTTATTCACATTTTCTATCCCTGCAACAATCATGCCTTCTTCTTGATCCATCACATCATGATGACTTTCAACAAATGAAATTTCAAAATCCCATCCGGTAAATTCTGTTAAATGTCTTGTTGTAAATGATGGTTCGGCTCTAAAGACTGGTCCTGTACAGCAAACTCTCTCAAAACCACTTGCCATTCCCATCTGTTTATAAAACTGAGGAGATTGAGCCAAATATGCAGTGGTTTCAAAGTAATCGACTTTAAAGACTTCTGCTCCAGATTCGCTAGGAGCACCCATAAATGAAGGGGAGTAAAACTGTATGTATCCGTTTTCGGTCCAGTATTTTCGCCAACCTTCTTCTAAGGCTGTCCAAACTTTAAAAATATGAGCTTTATCTTGTTTTCTTAAATCGATCCAGCGATAGTCTAATCTTGTTGGCTGTTCTGTTTCTGCTCCACCTTTTTCAACAACAACGGGTATAGGTAATATAGGTTCAGCTTTAGATAATATCTCTATTTCATAGGCTTCAATCTCATAACCACTGGGTGCTTGTTTTTCTTCTTTTGCAAGCCCTTTTATTGAGACCACTGATTCTAATGTCAGTTCATTTGCCTGTTCAAAAGATGGGTGATTTTTTAACAAAACTGCTTGGATTGTTCCTGTAATATCCCGAAGGATTAGGAACTTAATTTTACCCTGGTCTCTTATTGCCTGTACGAATCCTTTGACCAGTATTTCGGATCCGGCTTTAGTTGCGACATCTTTAATATGTGTCCGCTCCATAATATGTCGTTTTTCGGTAATATTGATGAATGCGTCGCTTCCTCAAATTACCTATGCGCATTAACAAACTTATGCCAATGCTAAATAATTTGAGAGGGCGTTTTTGACGCGGTGCCACCTCTCTTTGCGGCTCATTAACTGCTATAACGGGCTTACCCGCAGGGTTCTACTAAGCTAATGCCTTTCTTCCCTAGGCTCACCGGTGTTTGCCGGATCAATGCTTTATGACGATATTATACACTAATGTCTTTTACTTTTAACTCGATATTCTTAAATCCGTTCCATTCATTTAGTGTCAGGTTATATGCAACTGAAATTTCTGAGCCAATTTCTAAAGTTCTGATATTTTCTTTTTCAATTGCGCCAAAATAGATTGCAGTAATCTTTTTACCTTGTGAATCAGTTAAAAATAATTTTAGGTGATTATTTTCTTTGCCAAAAAACATTAAATTGGCAACGGTTAGTCTTGAAGTCATAAAAACTGGTTCGGGGTTGCCGGTTCCAAATGGACGTAATTTTTGGATTGTATTAAAGAGCTCAAGATTTATAAGAGATGAGGGTAGCTCGAATTCAATTTTAACTTTTGGTCTAAAAATTTCATCTGGCCATTCATTAAGCGATTGTAATGTGGATTTCAGTTTGTCTATATTGCTAAGTTTAATTGAAAACCCAGCTGCCATATCATGCCCTCCGAGTTTTTCAAATAAGTCTTCGTATCTTCTCAAGACTTCTATTATAGAAATTCCTTCAATAGACCTTGCTGATCCTTTTGCATTTTTTGAATCAGGTTCTGATGTTAACGCAATTGCAGGTCGATAATATGTCTGCACAAGCTTTCCTGCAACTAAACCTATGACACCTTCATGAAAAGTTTTGTTATATGAAATTAAAAAAGGAGGGAGTGGCGTAATATCTTTATACTCAAGAATTGCAGTTTCAAGGTCTACTTTTGTTTTATCTTGTCTTTGAGCATTTATTGTATTTAAATTTTCGGCGAGTCGGTCGGTTTCTGTTCGATCATCAGTGATTAAAAGTTTTAGCGATTCTTCAGCGCTTTCTAATCTTCCTGTTGCATTAAGTCTAGGCCCAATCACCCATCCGATATGGTATTCCTCGATTTTGCCTTTAATATCAGCGGTATTTGCGAGTGATTTAATTCCAGTAATTTCTGTATTTTGGATTACTTCTAAGCCCTGTTTTGTGATTGATCGATTAAATTCAGTTAATGGCTGTAGATCACAAATTGTTCCAATTGCGGCTAGATCTGAATATTTGCCATTGCCAGTTAATGCATTAGCAATAATCCAAGCAATACCAGCTCCTGTTGCTTTATCAGTCCAAACAAGTACATCAGGATTAGGGAGGGTCTCTGATGGTTGATGATGATCAGAAATAATAATTTTAAAACCAAGTTCTTTTGCTCTAATTGCTTCTTTTTGTGAAACGATTCCGCAGTCGACTGTAATTATAAGGGAATCGTTTATTTCAAAATTTTCACTTTCGAGTAGTACTTTCATTCCAAATAAGCTTTCATCTGATAAGCCATATCCTTCATCAAATCGATTTGGAATGTAATAGTACACATTCTTGTAGTTTAAATCGTTAATTAATGTTCGAAATAAAATTGCCGTTGCGATTTGGCCATCGGCATCATAGTCGCCATGAATTATAATTGGCTGATTTTTTTCAATGGTTTCTTCGATAAGATTTTTTGCTAAGTCAACGTTTTTTTTAAGTGTAATAAAAGGTTCGTGTTTTTTGATGTATTCAATTGGTGGTTCGATATTAACAAAAGATTCGATTGAATCGATGTTTCGGTTGTGTAATAAAAATTTGATTGCTTGGTTAATATTTATTGGGATATTTTCGGTTTTGAGTTCCCAGATTTTTTGTATAGATAGAACTTATCATAAATTAAAAGGGGAGTCTTGAAATTTATTTTTTATAGATTAATTATTTTACGTTTATTTTTTTGTAAATATTGATTGTTAATTTGAATCAAGAGGTAAGGGATGGGTCATGAAGAAAGAGATCTAGTCGAAAGGAGTACATGATGTCAGTATCGTTTGCACGTTTCAATGTTGCGGAGGCTCTTCCTGGGCAGGTTTCTGCATACAATGCTATTGCG
>CAZFZJ010000018.1:12604-16893 GCA_964523665.1 uncultured Candidatus Saccharibacteria bacterium | reverse complement strand
GCAGAAAGATATCCATTATCGAAATTTAATCCTTCTTTAACTTTAAGCTCCATCTCTAAACTTTTGCCTTCTTCTACGGTAATTACACCTTCTGCTCCAACTTTTTCTAATGCTTCAGCAATAATGCTTCCGATTTCTTCGTCTTGTGCTGAATTCGTTGCAACCTGCGTTTTTTGTTCTTTTGTTTTGATTTCTGTAGACATCTCTCTGACAGACTCAACAATCTTCTTAGATGCTTTTTCTAATCCACGTCTAATAAACATTGGGTTCGCGCCTGCGGCAACATTCTTAAGGCCTTCTTCGACCATTGCTTGTGCTAATACGGTTGCAGTTGTTGTTCCATCTCCTGCTACATCATTGGTTTTTGATGCTGCTTGCTGAACGAGTTTTGCACCCATGTTTTCAAAAGGATCTTTTAACTCGATTTCTTTAGCGACTGTTACCCCATCATGTGTAATGTTGGGGGCTCCCCATTTGCTTTGAAGACCTACATTTCTTCCTAATGGGCCGAGTGTTGCACCAACTGCATTTGCAACTGTATCAACTCCATTTTTTAACTTATTTCTTGCTTCTTGGTTATATATAACTTTTTTTGCCATATTTTCCTCCTTAATTATTCAACTATTGCTAAAATATCTGATTCGCTAACGATTTTATATTCGATGCCGTCAACAGTAACATTATCCCCAGCCCATTTACCTCTAATTACAACATGTTGTTTAACTTTTACTTCGGGCTTAACCAATTGCCCTGATTCGGTGAATCTTCCAGGACCTACTGCGATCACTTCGGCAAGATGAGATTCTTCCTGTCCGCTTTCAGGAAGGAAGATCCCACCCGATGTTTTTTCTTTTGCTTCTAGTAGTTTGACAATTACTTTGTCTGATAAAGGTTTAAGTTCCATAATTTAATATTAACTATATAAATAACTATTTCTGAAACCAAATATACAAAGGTTCAAAATAATTGTCAATAAGTCAGGGAGAGTGATAATTATTTTTTGGAGGCCTGGGTCGGAATCGAACCGGCGGTGAGAGTTTTGCAGACTCCTGCCTTACCACTTGGCTACCAGGCCATTAAATCCTCTATATT
Source organism: uncultured Candidatus Saccharibacteria bacterium (assembly GCA_964523665.1). Classification (GTDB taxonomy): domain Bacteria; phylum Patescibacteriota; class WWE3; order 2-01-FULL-39-13; family 2-01-FULL-39-13; genus CAZFZJ01. The sequence goes on along the minus strand of CAZFZJ010000018.1, from coordinate 15,801 downwards.
TTAGCATTAAAAATCAGTATTGAAGATAGTTATAGTTGTATTAGTGTTTTTCGGCCTTTTCAGCTTTCGCTTTGGTTTTATGTATCGTACTCTCAGAATGATTTGGAGGTGGATAAACTGTATATAATTTTAAATCATCATTTTTTGACGTGTTTATAATATTATGCTATGTTCTTGCTAATACAATAAAAGCAGAACCGTCTGTAATTTTTTCATCAACACAATTTTGTATGATTTTGCCTGTTCTCTTTTCGATTCTGAAAATTCGATCAAAGTTTGAATGAAACTCCATCCCGATTTCTTTTCATGCTTATAAACACATTAATACTAGTTGAGCGTGTTTGCTCGTTTGAATAACTTGTCCAAAAAGTATTTGATAGGGTTGGCTCATTGCATTATTTCTATTTAATACAGTGAGGATATTGCCTTTAATCTATTTATTAACCCACAAAAAGGGCAAAGAAGTTCGAGTTGAAAAACCGACAATCATTCTTATAGCAGAAAACCTACCCAAGCTTTAAAATTGAGATTTCTTCTTTTGTGAGTTTGCGAACTTCTCCTTGTTGAAGATTTCCTAGTTCAATTTCTCCTATTTTAATTCGCGTAAGTGATTTAACTGTTAAAGCAACTTCATTGCACATTTGTCTGATTTGTCTTTTCATTCCTTGGTGCAAAATTATTTGAAAAGTATGTGAATCGATTTTTTTTGTTCCTGCAGGGAGTGTTTTTTGATTTTGGATCATAACACCCGCTGATATTTTTTTTAGTTGGAGGGGGTTTATTCTTTCCTGGACAGTAACAACATAAGTCTTTGGTAAATGATATCTGGGATGAGTAAGTTTTAGAGTAAGGTCTCCGTCATTTGTTAGAATCATTAGACCCGTACTATCTTGATCGAGCCTGCCAACAGGGTAAAGACGCTTATTTGATTTGATAAGATCCATCACGGTTGGGCGGTTTTTTTCATCACGAACGGTTGAAACGTATCCAATAGGTTTATTAACTGCGTAATATTCCAATTCGGTTTCGGGTTTTATTTGTTTGCCCTTGTTAGTGATTATATCGGTATCTGTTTCAATAATTTGGCCTGGGACTGCGATTCCTCCATTAACTTCGAACTCTTTATTCCAGAGCATTTCTTCTATTTTTCTGCGTGAGCCGATATTGCACTTTGATAGGTATTTGTTGATTCGTATTTGCATTTAATCTACCCTCACATACTAAATCGTTCGTACTTGTAATCGCTATAATCAATTTTAGTTATGAACTCAACTGATTCTTTTGCCATCCCACATCCATATTGTGAGAAGTGAGCTTTTAGTGCATCAATTTTTGTCTGGATAAAATATGTTATTTCTAGAGTTTTGAAATCTGAATGATCATAATAATCAACAAACAAAAATTCTGAAACAGTATGAGATTCTAATCTGTCTTCAAAATGATTTGGAAAGAATAATCGCCCCCTACTAAATAAATAACATGTATCAACTACTGGCTTGCCGGCATTTCTATGATCACGATGATTTACCCAGCTTGAATTTTTTTTCCATTGAATTATTACATTTTCAGGTTTGTGAGCAACTACAAGATATGGCTTAAATTGACGGATTATTTTTGCCAGTGCTTCAATGGTTTGCAAGGAATTTTCGATTTCTCTATTTCGAAATGATAGATAAATATTATTCTCGTTTTTTATTCCTAATATTTTCATTGCATTGTAGTCTTCTATAAGTCTTGTTTTTATAAGATTTTCTTCGGTTATTATATTTCTCCTGGGACTTTTGTTGCCGAGTGTCATTATTTAGTCACAACTATTTTACTTTTATCTTTTGATATGTAATCGTCAGTGAAACGTGATGACTATGTAAAGCCACTGTATCAAAAGTATTCCCAAGGTTTCGTTTATGTGATTTTGGCATTTGCATTAAGTAGTCAGATTGTTGTATTAAAATAGAATCCGATCTAGCACACAAAATATTAAACCAGTATAGTGGTGGTGAGGGTGAGAATCGAACTCACATAGTCGGTTTTTCAGACCGATGCCGTGACCAACTTGGCTACCTCACCAAAAACGCAGTCAAATTTCTTGCTAAATTATATCTCAAACTAAGCTATTCTCAAAAGGGGAACTCGTCGTTTCGCCTATTTGATATTGTATCACCACTCCATAAATGCTAACGTTATTTATATGAAGCGTCTTGATATTTATCAAATAATAAGTATCGTTTTAGCATTACTAACAGTTGTATCTTTAGTGTTTTTCGTGTTTTCGTATTTCACAGGTCGATTTGGACGGGCTGCCGTGCAGGTCATTACCGACAAAGGTTCTGCCTCGGTGGTAATAAACGGAAAGAGTTTTGGGGAGGCACCTGTTTACACTGAAAACATACAAACCGGGAATTTAAAAATTCAACTAAACGGGAACACTAACTCATATACAACCGAATTAACTCCGGCAAATGGTACCTTAGCGATTGTGACCAGAGATCTTGGTGTAAGCGATTCATTTAGCTCAGGTCAAAATCTTTGGATGGAAAAAACCTTCAATTCAGGCGAATCTTTTATATCTGTAGTAACGCCGAAAACTGAGCAAGTTTCTGTATTAGTAGATGGGGTAGAAGTTGGCAAAGCTCCTATTAAATTCTCAACAAAGGATTTATTAAAAGAAAATAGTGATGGAAAATACCAGATCTCATTCAAAAAAGAGGGGTATGAAGAGCAAATGATTACTGTTTCGCCTGTTGCTGGTTATCAGCTAAATATACGAGTTGATATGTTTCCGATTCCGATCCCTAAAGAAGTTTCTTCTATAACGGCTTTCCCAGAAGGTGTTAAGTTCATTAATTTATCAAAAGTTTCTGATCCTGTGTTTTTAGATAAAAAAGCTTGGGCGAGAGCAATAAATTATTTTATAACTACTCGTGATTTTAAAGATTTCGGTAACTTTCAAATAGAGGCATTCGATTATTTCATCGATGATAAAGGTGATATTTATAACAAAGAAGGTAACCAAATCACTCCAGAAGAAATGAAGGTGAACTCATCAAGTTTTGTTGCCTACCTTGGATTTCAAGACAAGTTAGATCTTACTGATTCGGCTAAAGAATCAATAAATTTAGCATTGAATGGTGAATCTTTGGTGAAAAATAATGCAGGAGATAAACCTTCCGTGGATGTATTATATAAAGTCAGAATTA